>JAGCFC010000175.1 GCA_017650325.1 Salinivirgaceae bacterium
GCCGCCAAAAGCCAGTGAGCGGTTGTAAACCACTGTTTCCCAGAAGAATCGCGCGGCCTTGTTATAGTCGGCGTCGCCAGATAGTTGTGCAATGCGCTCAAAACCAATAATTTTCGGTATCTGAGTGTTGGCGTGCAGGTTGTCGAGTTTGTCTTCGCCAACGGCCAGCGGATTCAGTATCATCTTGTGTGAGAAACGTTTGGCGCAATCAAGGTATTTGGCGTCGCCAGTCAGTTCGTAAGCGTCGGCTAGAACTTCGTTCATACCACCATACTCGTTGCCGAGCATCTGTTCCATTTGCTCATCGGTAAGGTCGGCGCAGAGGTTGACGCACCAGTCGCAGTATTTCAGGAACATATCGCGCGCATCGGTGTTGCCGCAGTAGTTCCACGCGTCGCGCAAGCCGGCAAACATCTTGTGAATGTTGTAGAACGGTGCCCACGCGCCCCAGTACGGACCAAAATCGCCCTTCTTGAACGCCGACCAGACTTTTGCGCTTTCGGGCATCCCGCCAAGGTAACCCGCGCCCCATTCGGGGTTGTTGCGTATGCCAGCTTCCTGACACTCTTTCAGTTCGGCAATCATATAGTCCATACGCTTCTTGCATTCGGCATTGCCCGTGGCTGCGTAGTTGATAGCCATTGCCGAGAGGTAGTGGCCGCCCACGTGTCCGTCGAGGCCAATCCAGCAGGGGAACGATTCAGCCTTCGGCTCAAGCCCGGCTTCCTTGCGGAATGGCGCCAGCAGTCGGTCAACATCGTACTCGAGCAGCACCTTAATGTTAAGGTCGCGAGCGGTTTTCAGCGGTCCGTCGAGCAGTTGCACATCGCTGAGCGGAAATTCGTTTTGTGGTAGAGTTGTTGTTTGTTGCGAGTTGCAGCCAGCCAGCAATCCGCAAGCCAGCAACAGTGTGGTTATTCGTGTCATATTCATTGTTTTGTATGTTTTGTGTCGCAATATCGGCAAAACATCAAAATAATAATAGTAGTTATTACTTTTTTTTTGCAGAATTGTTTTTGTCTGAAATTGATAATTTTACAACCCGATAAAATTTAGATTATAATCGCGGTTAATTTGCTGATTTGAAACACAAAAAATGGAGCGCAGAATTTTAGGTATCGACCCCGGAACAAACATTATGGGCTACGGCGTTATCTCTGCCGATGGCAATAAGCCGAAGTTGGAAGCGATGGGGGTGATTATGCTCAACAAGATAGATGACCCGTACGAGAAACTGGCTACCATCCACAGGCGCACTACGGGGCTTATCGAGGAGTTTCTGCCTGACGAATGCGCCATAGAGGCACCTTTTTTCGGTCAGAACGTGCAGTCGATGCTGAAGCTCGGAAGGGCGCAGGGCGTAGCCATTGCAGCGGCAATAGCACGGCAGATTCCGATTACCGAGTATGCTCCGCGAAAAATTAAACTTTCAATCACAGGCAACGGCGATGCCTCGAAGGAGCAGGTGGCTGGGATTCTGCAAAAAATGTTGGGGTTTGCCGATATTCCGAAAAATCTCGATGCCACCGACGGACTCGCCGCCGCCGTATGCCATTTCTACCAGCGCATTCCGTCGGGTACGCAAAAAAGTTGTAAGTCGTGGGCCGACTTTGTGAACCGCAATCCCGACAAGGTGGTCGGTAAAAAAACAGGCAAGTAGATTGACAAAATCCCCGATTTGTTTGGGCTTGAATTGACAGATTGCAACAAGTTGCATTTTATAACGTGCTGATTTGTATATTTGCAGCCCGAATAAAATGTGCCTTGTAATGAAAAAACGTTTACTGCTTTTCTGTCTTATTCTGGCCGGTATGGGGGCGGTGGCGCAATCGTCGGTCGATGCTGACATGAAAAAGTTGGTGAATTATTGGCGGATGACGCAGAAGAACAAGGATACATTCAAAAAACAGCGCGAGGCTCAAACCGCCAAATGGGCCGAGGATGAAATTCCGTCAAACTTCCGTATTCCGCCCGAGCTCCTCAGTTACCGCAACGGAACAACCCGATATTATGCGCTTTACAATGCCAAGTACAAGATGGGCGTGGGCTACGTGCCGTCCGACCTTGCGCCGCTCTACGAGCAGGAGGCGTGGCGGGCTTACAAGAAATACGGCGTCGACGCTCCGGCGCTGAGTATTGTGCTGGCTCAGCAGTTCACCGAGTCGGCCTTCAATCCGTATATCAAGGGCGACAAGGGAATGAGTATCGGTCTTCCGCAGTTGTACTATAAAACGGCCCGCATGCTTTACAAAACCGACCGCGACACGTGGAGTCCATTTTTCGCCTTCAAGCGCAATGGCGAGCACTATTTCCACAGCAACCGGATGCAGGTGCGGTTTCCATTTGAGTTTCTGCCTAATGTTAAGGGCTATGATGCTGAGCACAAACTCGACGGTTTGAAAAACTACAATGGTTTTGGCGAAGAAGCCTTTGCTTACGCCGAAAAGGTGATGAAACGCAGCCTGATGTACGAAGAACTGTTTGCCAAATACAACCCCGTTGAACTCGACACTGCCAACTATCGCGACAATCTGTTCGCCATGATAAACCTGAATCTTATCACTCACGATTTGCCCGAATTGCCGCAAACAACTCTCGAACAAATGTTCAAGAATATCATATCAGGTATCGACAATGGCCGTATCCGCAAGTCGTTTGTCGAACGCTACTATGTGAATGTTATGGAATCGGACCCGCTATCTATCGACACGAAAGTTGAGTTCACGGTTCCGGCAACCGAACAGGATTTTTATCTGCTTATTGAGGATGGTCACACTCTGTATAGCTATTTTGCTGATAATCAGCAGTTGCTCGATGTGATAAACAATCCGCAGAACAGTCGATACTATCTTTACTATAAGCAAGGCCGTAAGATTGTGAAAATCAGCGATTACAAGGGCGTGGGCAACCACACCATCTTCTCGAACGTGAAACCCGGTGACAAAATCTTCATCCCGCCCGGAACGGTTTTGAAATCGACGGACAATAATCTGATGCTGATAATCAGGTGAAAAGGGAAATGGAGAGAAGGTTGGAATGATTAACGTTCCCCCCTCTGTACTTTTACAATTCTTTCCTCATCCGAGCCACCGGAATACCCATTTTTTCGCGGTATTTGGCCACAGTGCGGCGGGCCACCTGATAGCCTTTCTCTTTAAGGATGGCAGCCAGGGCATCGTCGTTGAGCGGGTTGCGCTTGTCTTCGCCCTGCACTGCGTCTTCAAGAATGCTCTTAACCTCGCGCGACGACACTTCCTCGCCGCTGTCGGTTTTGATTGAGTCGGAAAAGAACCATTTGAGCGGGAAAATTCCGAAATCGGTTTGGATGTATTTGCTGTTGGCCACACGAGAGATGGTACTCACATCCAAGCCGGTGATGTCGGCAATGTCCTTCAGAATCATCGGACGCAATTTCTTGTCATCGCCATCCAGAAAGTAGTCGCGCTGATAGTTGACAATGGCTTGCATTGTCGAGAGCAGAGTGATTTTGCGCTGCTGAATGGCATCGATGAACCATTTTGCCGAATCAATCTTTTGTTTCACAAAATTGATGGTGTCGCGGTCCTGCGTGGTGCGCTTGTTCTTTACGGCCAACTGCTCGAGCATATTGGTGTAGGTCGGGCTGATGCGAAGATTTGGCGTATTATGCTCGTTGAGAGTCACTTCGAGAATGCCGTCGTGGTTTTCGAGCACAAAATCGGGCGTGATGGGCTGAAGAGTCCGTTCCTGCGGATTCGAGTAGCCGCCGCCCGGTTTGGGATTGAGTTTCAGAATCTCGTCGAGAGCGTCTTTCAACTGCTGCTCAGTGGCACCCGTGCGTGCTAAAATCTTATCGTAGTGCTTTTTAGAAAATTCAGTGAAGCATTTTTCGATTATCCGCGTGGCGAGTTGAACTGTTTCCGACTGCTGATTGCGGCGTTTGAGTTGCAGCAGCAGACATTCCTGAAGCGTAAGCGCACCCACACCGGCCGGGTCAAAATCCTGAATGATAGCCAGTACCGAGCGCAATTCGTCTTCCGATGCCTCGATGTTCTGCGAAAAAGCCAGATCGTCGGCAATCGACTCAAGTTCACGGCGCAAGTAGCCGTCATCGTCGATGTTACCAATAATATATTCGGCCAATTTTTGCTGACGTTCGGTCATTTTGTGCAGCCCCAACTGGTTCATCAGGCTTTCGTGAAAGGTGGGGCCTTGCGAGAGTGGGGTTTCGCGCACCTCGTCGTCGGGTGAGTAGTTGTTGGCGCGCAGCTTGTACGACGGAATATAGTCGTCATCGTTCAGATAGCCTTCCATCGACAGCTCGTCCTGATCTTTCGGCTCTTCGGGAAGCGGTTCCTCGCCATCGGCACGACCGTCGAATTCAGCCTCTTCGAGAGCCGGATTCTCTTCAATCTCGCTTTTGATGCGCTGGTCGAGTTGCATAATAGGGACCTCGAGCAGCCTGATAACCTGTATCTGCTGCGGCGACAGTTTTTGAAGCAGTTTCTGTTGTAAACTTTGTTTCAGCATAACCTTCCCTAAATACGAGCGCAAGATACGCAATTCTTATTGATTGTTGAAGCGGTCAATCGGGATAATCGGTAGGTTGAAACTGATATTGTTACAAAAAAACAGGGATGGAAAAGAACTTCCATCCCTGTTTCTTTTGTGGTATATAAGTGCTACACAGATTATATACAATCAATTATTTCTTCACAATCTTATGTTTCGAACCGTCTGATGTGTTGAGCAGGTAGATACCGTCGGCAAATTCTGAAAGGTCAATCACATACGACGAAGCGTTCTCGTTTTTCTGAAGAACCTTGCCTGCGGCGTCGGTTAGAATGTAAGAGAACTCGCTGTCGGCGGTGGCTGTTACAAATGATGCTGTCGGGTTCGGGAAAACACTCATATTAATGGCTTCCGCTTGTTTTGCCGATGTTGCCGGCACCTCAACGATCTTTTCTACAATCTTCTCGACTATTTTTTCAACTGGCACTTCAACAATCTTCTCAACCGGCACTTCAATTTTCACTGTGTCGCGCGGTTCAAATTGTGCGGTGAACGACATATCGCCTGTTACAGTTATTGGACGGCCGCTATAGATATTGTCCTCGCTGTTGTCGTCCCATTTGGCAAAATAGTATCCTTTGTCGGCTTTGGCGCGGATGAAGGCCATTGTGCCATAATCGTATTGGCCGCCGCCCAAAACAGTGCCGTGTTTACCTGCGGTAAGTGTAACAGTATAAGTGATAGGTGCAAACTCGGCGGTGAACAGAGTGTCGCAAGTTACAACCACGCTGTGCTCGGCGTCGGTGCTACCGTCAGACCATTTAACAAACTTATAGCCCGTATTCGGTGTGGCAGTGATTGTGGCTGTCTGGCTCAAACCATAGTTGCCGCTGCCTGTAACAGTGCCATAATCGGCGTTGTTGGCTACTGCGGTGAGTGTAAGATTGTCGTTAGCCACAGTGGCGCCGTCAATCTCAACATTTATGTTGCGGATGTAGAAATTACCAACGTTGTTGGCATAGCCGCCCATGCAGATGCTGATACCAATATAATCCTCGCCTGCTTCGCCAATCTCGCCTTCTAGCGTAACGGCGTTCCATTGGCCTTTCACAACTTCAACGTCTTTCATGTTGATTGATTGTCCTTGAGCGTCGAGCAACTCGGTTTTGTTGTTGCTGAACATGCCGTAAGCGTGGATTTCAGGTGTGCGGCTTGTCTGCTTGCCTGTGTAAACCACAACATGAGCTGGTTTGTTGCTCTCGTTGTCAGAGTAGATTTCGAAGGTGAGTTTGAAACTGCTGCCCTCGGTCTGGCCTTCCATTCCGTTGAAAATGTTGCATAACTGCACGTCGTCGAAATTACTATTGCTGAAATCGTCTGCTGCGGCCTTGGAAACTCTCATTTTCATGGCACTGCTGCCGTCGGGGGCGGTGGCTGAGGCAACGTTTGGTGCGTTCACACCATCGGCAAACCACTCGTTGAAGGCGGCAAATCCTTCGGCCTTGTCGGGTTGGACATTTCCCCATATAACTGTAGCTGGACTGCCAGTGTATTTGTCGGCCCATTTATTGTCCCAATCAATCGGTTTCGATGCCCATTCGGTGGTAACCGTAATGAAAGAGTTGGGGAACACATACTCGCCCATGCTCACAACCGATGATGGTATGGTTATCTGTCTCAAGCTAATACAGCCCTCGAAAGCGTAGTCTTCGATGCTCTCAACTGACGAAGGAATGTTAACTTGCGACAGATTTGAGCAATATGAGAACGCCGAGCCAAAATTCGTTAATGTCGATGGCAGCTGAACCGACACAATATTAGCGTTATAGAATGTGTTATCGCCAATCTCGACCACACCTTCGGGAACAACAACACTGGCGCTGCTACCTATATAGCGAGTAACAATGGTGTGCTCGTCGTCGGCAAAGATGAAGTCGCTCTCGGGGTCAACCTCAATGTTCATTGACAATGCGCCCCACGGGCTGCCCTCGGCCTCACCGTCATACATAATGCATTTTACATTATAGAATGCGCTTTCGCCAATCTTTGTAACCGTTTCGGGAATCTCAACGGTGGCAAGGTTTCCACAGCTGCTGAATGCTCTGTTGCCAATGAAAGTAACCGCCTCAGGTATCTCAATCGACTCAAGGCTGCCGCAACCCGAGAACGCACCGCCGGCAATAATCTTGCAGTTTTCGTTAATGGTGCACTCGGTAATGTCGGTTGCGGTGGCCTTCACCAAAACTAAATGCGGATTAGTGCTGTTGCCCAAATATTTAGCCCCGTTTTCGGTGGTTACCGACGATGTCGATTCCAAAGTGTTGAAATAATTGCCGTAAGATCCAAATTCTTCGAGCGAGTTAGGCAACACAAGCGATGTCAGTTTGGCATGGCTGAAAGCGCCGTCGCCAATGCTCTGCACCGAGTTGCCCAAAGTCAGAGATGTGAACTGTGTGGCGAAAAACGCCGAAGCCCCAATCTTTTTCACATTATCTGTCATTACAACTGTTTTCAGCTTGTTGCAGTCGCGGAAAGCGTCTCTGGCTATTTCTTCGGCCGTGATGGTTACCGATGTGATATTGTCGCAATTATAGAAAGCCCCTTCGCCTATGTATTCCATGTTTCCGGGGAAGCTGATTGATGTGAATGGGCACAAATAGAACGCATTTTTGCCAATGCGTTTAAGTGTAGATGGGAAAGTTACCGATGTAATGCCACGGTTGTTGAACACCTCGTCGCCAATTTCAACCACGCCTTCGGGTATCGACACGCTTGTGGCTGAGCCTGCATAGCCAACCAAAATTGTCTTGGCGGCGTCGGCATACACAAAGTCGCCGTCAACAACGCCGTTCAAGGCGTACGCGCCCCACGGTGCGCCGGTGGCCGTGCCGGTGTAGTTTACGTTCTTAGCATATTGAAATGCGTTTTCGCCAATCTCCGTAACCGTTGCCGGAACGTCAACTGACGGCAGCTTAATGCTATAATAGAACGCTTTTTCGCCAATGCTGGTAACCGACTCAGGAATGGTGAGTGATTCCAACCGCTGGCAGAAATAGAAGGCGTTTTTCTCAATGGTCTGCACACCGTTGGCAATGTTTACGGTCTTCATGTTCGAGCAATTGTCGAAGGCGTTTTCGCTGATGGTTGTCAAACCGCTGCCAATGTTCACTGTAGTAACCCGGCAATAATAGAAAGCGCCCTTGCCAAGGTGGGTAACAGTGTTAGGGATGGTTATGGTTGAGCAACTGTTGCCATAGAAAGCATAATCGCCGATGCTTGTAACCGAGCCGAAGTTTATCGATGTTAGTTTGCAACCATAGAATGCGTAGTTTCCAATGCTGGTAATGCTTTCGGGGAAGGTAACGCTGGTAATTTTTGTGTCGCCAAAATACAAGTTGTTGGTGCCATAGTATGAGCCGCAGCCTATCGGGTTGGCGCTGCCGTTGCCAAACTCAATTGAGCAAAGGCTTTCAAGGCTTGCGTATGTTGTTTTGGTTAAGCCGCTGCAACCATAGAATGCAAATTCCCCAATGCTTGTCACTGATGCCGGAATGCTCACCGAAGTGATTTTTGAGCAATAGATAAACGCATACTGCCCAATGCTGGTAACAGTGTTCGGAATGGTGAGCGAAGTAACTTCAGCGCCATTGATATACAGTTTTTTGTCGCTGCCATGTGCATATTGTTGCGCATATTCGTCGCTGCTGTTGACACCGTTCTCGAACTCAATGGCGCAAAGGCTCTCGATGCTTGCGTAGCTTACAATTTTTGTGTTGTAGTTAAAGGCGTTTTCGCCAATCTTTGTTACCGAAACAGGGATTGTCAGCATGTCGATTGTGTAGTTCTCGTTGTACGGGAAAGCATTGCCTTTGATGGTTTCAACGCCGTTGGGCACATTCACAGTGCCGCCGTTGCCAGCATACATAATCAACTCGGCCTTGGTCTCGTCGCTGTAGATGAAATCGCCGTCGATAACGCCGTTCATAACCGAAGCGCCCCAAGGTGCACCCGTTGCACTGCCTATGTAGGCCACGCGCGCAACACCCTCAAAGGCGTTTTCGCCAATGGTATGCACCGCGTTCGGTACAATAACCGACTTAACCCCCTTGCTGCCGCTGAAGGCTTTGGCGCCAATGGTGCGCACGCTGCCGGGGATTGTAACCATTCCGCCCGCACCAACATATTTCACAAGCTCGGTGTAGGTGTCGTCGGTAAACAGAAAGTCACCGTTTTTCACATAGTTTACAATGGTGGCCGTAAGGTTAAGTCCTGAAGCCCCATAGTCGTCGTCGTTAGTCAGGTGAAGCAGCATGCTCTGTCCGCTGCAAATAATGTCGATGAAGCGGGGAAGATTGTCGTCATCTAAACCGCCGGAAATCTCTAACAACTGGGCGGCCGATTCCGAGTTGCCGTCGTAGGTGTACAGATAGTCGCAACCGCTTTCGGTGTAAACCATGCCCGCCACGCGCACCTGGCAGCCGGTTGGCGCGGTAATCAGCATGTAGCCGTCGGCGTCGGCAGCGTAGTCGCCTTCAAGTCCGCCGTCGTCGTAGATTTTGAAACTGTAGCCTTCGGCTTTTTCCGAAAGGTTGATGGTGTTTGTACCTGTTGCGGGTATCAGGGCGTAGTCGCCACTTTCACTCTCAACAATTTGTGCCTGTGCAGTTCCAACAGCAAGCAGACACGCAATAAAAGCCATTTTCTTCATTTGAGTAAAATTTAATTGTTATTAACTAAGAAAACTTATGGTTCTAAAAATTAAATGGGGATTTGTTGAAGTGCTTTTGGCATGACAATCCCGGCCGCTCCACGCAATGCGGAACGATTTATTTATGAATTGTAAATGATAATATAAATTGTTGTTAATCAACAATTTGTTATAGGGGGGGGTATTTACAAGCAGTTGGGAAATTAGCATAGGCAACAAACCGAGGACAACTGCTGTTGAATTGTTGTGTGTGTGATTAACCGATTGAATGTTTATCCATTTCAACAAAGATAGTTGTGTGTTGTTGTGTGTAGTCATAAATCAAAAATCTCAAATCTAAGGCTTATTGATAAATGAAATTTTTACACCGTAATTTGTGTTTATTAATTGCTTTTTTGCAAATATAAAAAAAATAGAAAAGGCGGATTTCCCACCCTTTCTATTTTTATATAATAGTTTCACAAAATTAGAATTCAGCGTTTTTCGGTGTGCGCGGGAACGGAATCACATCGCGGATGTTGGCCATTCCGGTAACGAACAGCATCAGGCGCTCGAAGCCCAGTCCGAAGCCGGCGTGCGGGCAAGAACCATATTTGCGGGTGTCGAGATACCACTCGTAGCCGTCGGTTTTCATATTGAGCTCGTTCATACGGGCCAGCAGTTTGCCGTAGTCTTCCTCACGCACGCTGCCGCCGATGATTTCGCCAATCTGCGGGAACAGAACGTCGGTGCCCTGAACGGTTTTTCCGTCCTCGTTCTGCTTCATATAGAACGATTTAATCTCTTTCGGATAGTCAATCATAATGACCGGCTTTTTGAAGTGCTCCTCAACCAGGAAGCGCTCGTGCTCGCTGGCAAGGTCGCAGCCCCAGTAAACCGGGAACTCGAATTTGTGGCCTTTGGCTATGGCATCTTCGAGAATCTTAATTCCTTCGGTATAAGGCAGATGAATGAATTCGGTGTTGATTACAGAGTTGAGTCTCTCGAGCAGGCTCTTGTCAATCATCTTGTTAAGGAATGCAAGGTCGTCCTGGCAGTTGTCGAGCGCCCATTTAACGCAGTATTTAATGAACTCCTCCTCAAGAGCCATCA
>JAGCFC010000176.1 GCA_017650325.1 Salinivirgaceae bacterium
ATGCAAAAACCTTTCATCCGTCACCATTCCCGAATCAGTTACTAGCATTGGAAGTAACGCCGCCTAAAAACCAACGCTCACAAACTCTTTCAATACGCTTACTAACTTACTGATACCCATCAATTTAAAAGCGTATTTTTCTTTTCTCTTTCGTCAGCAATAAAACGCATTTTTAAGCATTTTTCTTGCATTTTTGTTTCTCGTTTTGTTTCTCGTTTCCGTTTTTTTGCTATCTTTATAGTGTTGAAAATTTAAAACCTATAACGATGAAACAGATTGTTAAACTGCGAGTGAAAAAACTCGCCAATGGTCAAGGTTCCTATTATCTTGATTGGTGCCAGAACGGCAAACGGAATTATGAGTATTTGAAACTCTACATCGACCTCACGCCGAACCCATCGCGCGAAGTCAAAAAGCAGAATGAGGATGTTGAACAACTCGCGCAAACAATCCGCAACCAACGCGAGAACGAACTAATAAAAAGCCCCTGGGGAATCAAAAAAATCAATCGTTACGAAATGTTTACGGAGCGCCTCGTCACTCTGGGAGTTAACTGCTACGACCAGCGCAAGGTGTGCGAACTCTTCAAAAAGTGTTTCGGCGGTGACGTTCCACTCGTTGAGATGGACCGCGAGAAGATTCTCACTTTCTACAAATTCCTCATCGATTGCGGCTATTCGCAAACCACTATCAAGGGCTTTTGGGATAGAGTGAAAACCACCATCAAAAGCGGTGTTTTCGATGGTTCTGTCAACCCCGATTGTATGCGCGATTTTCCAAAGGTAAAGCGCCCCGCGCCCGTTGTAACCTACCTAACCGCCGAGGAGATAACCAAGTTGAAAAATGTGGAATGGCAGAACAAAGAGAGCAAACGCGGCTTTTTGTTCGCCATCTATTCAGGCCTGCGTTATTGTGATGTGCGAAAACTCAAATGGGAAAACATCACCGCTGATAATTTCCTCGTCTTCAATCAAACGAAAACGCAGATTGATGCGGCCACGGGTAAAGCCTACGCCATCACACGTCTGCCGCTCAACCGCCAGGCGATAGAGATAATTGGCGAGCGCAAACGGCCACAAGACCGCGTTTTCAAATTGTGTGCAAATGACACAGTAAACATCCATATTCACGAAGCAGCCAAGAAAGCGGGAATCGAGAAAAACGTTCACTTTCATATGGCGCGGCACACGTTGGGCGTGCAGTTGCTTTGCAACGGCGTTGAAATTTACACCGTTAGCAAGTTGTTAGGCCATAAGAGCATCCAAACAACGCAGCGTTATTATTCCAACATCACGGAAGATAAAGCCCTCGACGCCATCAACAAACTGCCCGAGTTTTAACGCAAAAAGCGGACTGCAAAAGGTCCGCTTTTTTCTCTTTAATTACCTAATAATCAATGTTTTATAATTACTTGATAATCAATAAGTTAAATAATTGATAATCAGTCGATTGATAGAGTTTTGCGCAGAAAATAGGCATTGCGCAAACTGCGCAAACTGCGCAAACTGCGCAAAACTCACTGCTTTTTGTAAACGCCCTGGCGAACCCTGACAACACGCCCACGGGCTACTAAATCCGTGATATGCCGCCGCGCAGTCGCTGGAAGGATTTGAATACTTTCGGCCGCCTTTATGTAGTCGGCGCGGTCGAACTCATTCGGCAGCACGTCGAAAAGGTTGTCGGCCGCAGTGCGCTGCGGTTGAGGTTGGGAACCACCGAAAGCCGAGGTTTTCGGCAGTCCCATATAGACGGCTGCAGCGTGTTCGATAAGTACGGCAGCAATAGACAACGCCGAATTAAAATCGGCATCGCTGCACGTGATTTGGTTGGCTTTTGGCTGAATGTCAACAATGCGCAGCGCAGTAAGCACCATCGCCACGCGGAACGTTATCAGCCCAAGCCGACGAACCGACCCCAGGAACCTCAACCCATAACGGCCCGAATAGTCGGCGGTCGCTTCGGTGAAGAACTGGTTGAACGTCTTGCTTTGCTTGCTGCTGAATTTGAAACGAGTGAGTTGGCACGCTTTCAGATAGTTGTAAACGTTGAGGAACCGCTGCGCAAAGAAATCAAATTGAGTGTCAAGTGTGCGGCTGCTTTTTGTGTCGAACACGTTGAGCCATTCAATTTTTACGGGCATCGAGTAGAACATAAACCGACTGAAAAGGCCGTTTTCTGCGTCTGGTATCAGTGTTGACACCTGGCGAGGTGTGCCGCTAAAAATTGCCGAGAGTTTTGGCTGCAGCAGTTCAACGTGTTCGCGGTTACGGCGGCGCACATAACTGATGGTTTCGTGGTGGAAAGCCTTTCGGAACCCGTCGCTGTAATTGCCGTGCTCACTCTTGAAGGACTGCGCCAGCGTATCGCCTTCGGTCTCGAAGATAAGGCCAACGCCCTCGTTATCGTTGAGGATTTGAAAAACGCTCGTCGCGCTCGCGTTGGCAGGTATTATGAGCATACGCTGCGGAGGTTCCTGCAGCCGTTCCATTTCGCTCTTGTCGCGCGTACGGTCATATATCTGCATCAGTCTGTTGTACTCGGTCCACGCCAGGCGTGTAGCCTCGCACAGTTGGCGGTGTATTGGGTACACCAGGCGACGGCAAAGCGATAAACGCCCTTTGCCCGACGAGGCTTCGGCCGTAACAAAAAGATAGAGATTCGGGAACACCTCGCGCTCACCATAAACGCCGTAGAGATTGGGCAGACAGGCCGAGAAGGTGACAATCGAGCCAAGAATAAGAATGTCGGCATCCTCGCTGCCATTGGCGCAGTGCGCAATGTCGCGAAGCAACGGCGGCAGCAGTTCGACAACTTCGGGCTGAATGGTCGGCAACGGCACACGCTCGGCTTTCGCCGTTTGTGTGTCGGCCGAGGTGGGCGATTCAGGCTGCTGCGCATCTGATTCGCCCGAAATGTTTACGCCAGCATTTTTTGCAAGGGCAAAAAATGTGGCTATCGTTACGCCGTGGCCGTGCGACTGCAAGCAAGCAGTAAACTGCTTGTCAGTCTCTGCGGCAGCGTAGTCGGGATAAAAGCGGCTTACACGTTGGTAATAACTGCGGCCGCCCTCGCCAAAGGCATCGGCCAGCGCAAAACCAACGTTCCGCCATTCCTCGTATGTCGGCGCAATGTCTACGCCTTGCGCCTCGATTCGGCCGACCACCGACTGCACACGCGCTGCCACATCGTCGGCGCTTATCGTCTGCGGTTCACGCTGCCAGGCTATAGTGTTGAATTTCATATCACGTTTGGGTTTGCGTATGCGTCGGGGTCGTATGGCAGAAAGCAAGCACGGCACACGTCGCGGCCGCTTCGGTCAACCTCAACGCCGTATGTGAATTTTATGTAGTTGGCCACCGCTGTAAAATACTCGCTGTGCGACAGTGTGCACTTGTCAATGGCAATTATCCACTTCAGACCATCGCCCGACGGGGAACGGAAAAGCAATTGTGTTTCAAACATCGTATCGCCAAGCAAGCGGTTTTTAAGTTCCTCAACGTCGGCAATGTGGTCGAAGTCCAGGCACATCAGCCCAGAGTGTTGAATGAGTGCATCGGCGCGGCGCGAGTTGAACGTGCCGCTAAACGTGCAGAAATCGAACACACGGGCTTTATAATCACGCGCTGCTGCTTTGTCCGTTATCGCTCTCAAACACTCGGTTATGGGCTTGTAATACTCGCCAGTGATAACCTCGTAGACGTTTTTGAGCGTTACATTCTTATAGGGCACCAGTGTCCGCACAGGTCCGCGGAAGAACGAGAACCGCACAGGTTCTCGATTGCGGTACTCGTCGCCAATGTGCAAATACAACTCGTCGTTGAGTTTGCGCAGCAACTCATCGCCGCCTATTTTGTAGTACAACG
Organism: Salinivirgaceae bacterium; assembly: GCA_017650325.1. GTDB lineage: Bacteria > Bacteroidota > Bacteroidia > Bacteroidales > SZUA-534 > RUG13583. Next base: position 3,864 of record JAGCFC010000176.1, read on the forward strand.
CTGCAAAGTCGAAGCAGTCGCCGTTGAAATCAGGCTTTGCAACGTCGAAGTGTCGGGCTATTTTTGAGTTTACCGTTGGGTGGATTTTGATTTGCAGTGTTGGCGAGTTCTCGTTGAATGGGTTTTTCACCATTACCGCGCTGCCGTCCGCTTTCCATTGGTAGTTTTCGGGATAGAACAACCGCAAAACGTGCTTGTAGATGTCAACGCCCCAATGTGTTGCCCTTAAAATCGCGTCTTTCATAACCCTCTGCGTTTGCGGTTGATAAACTTGTTCGCTTGCGCTTCAAGTTCTTCTGCTGAAGCGGTTCGGTTTCGTGTGAGGTAGTTCGACAAATCCTCGCGACGGAAATAGTATTTCTTTCCTGCAGGGCAGAAATACGGCAGTTCGCGGTTCTGTGTCAGTCTGTAAATGTGAGCCTTCGACACATTCAACATCTTTGCCGCTTCCTCAACACTCAAAATGTCTTTCCCGTTCAGGTTCTGCGTCGATAGCAAATCTACAATCTCGGCAAGCATTTCTTTGATTTCGTTCATTTTACATTGTTTTAGTTAAACAAAAAAGCCGTGGTTTACACCAGCGGCTACAAATAGAAAGCAAAGAACTGCTCGAAGGGGTTCGTCAACCCCTTAAAATTTACATCACCAATTGCGCTTTTATACCCACTGCATTCAGAAGTTCTTGCGCTTTAATGGCTTCTATATCGTTAGGCAGGAATGCGGTTTCGTTACGCAAATATTGGCTAATGGTGTTTTCCGAATAACCTGACAAGAAACCAATTACCCTTGCTATACGCAAGGCATCAGTATTTGCCAGCGTTACGCCAACCAAATTGAAAAACACCATAAACGTTGAGGCCACAACCTTCATCCGTGCCCTTGCTCTCGGCATAAAGTTCTCGCCTGGTGTTGCTTTTGTCAGTTTTTCAATTTCCTCATCCAGTTTCAATTCTTCTGTTATAAAGTTTACAATGTCGCCAGCCTCATAATAAGTGGATTGTAAACAACGGCACCGAAGTTCAATCAGTGCCGTTTATCGTTCAAGGTCGTTTTTCTCGCCGCCTTTCATAGCCATAATCTCATCGAGACGGCTGCGCATTTGTTCGGATGTTAGTACTTCCATAAGTATTAGAATTAATTTGTGTTTAATTGTGAAAGACTTTGAATTTGCGAAAAAACAGATTGTAAAAGGCTAAAAATCTGACAATAGGCCGTTTTGTGTTGGTGAACGTTTTGCGCAGTTTGCGCAGTTTGCGCAATCGCTATTTTCTGCGCAAAACTCAAAAAATAATTGTTTGCAAAACCGTTAATATTCACCGCTAAAGAACAATTTTTAACCAATTTCTTGTAGGATTTTGTTTTGCGGGAATATGTATCCGAAATAGTTTTACACGGTTTGAAACAAAATGAGCAACAGCAAAATCATATTATCCGCACTTATCGCAGTATGCGTATTTTCCTTTTTGGGATTTATCAGCACAACACTGATGGCTGTTTTCTTGCTGCCGACGGTGTTGGCTTTCTGCGTTTATGACGTGAAACAGGGGGCTACTTCCCAAAAAACAATGCAACTCACAGTTGTTGACTACTGTTTTATGGCGATATGCGCCATTGAGATAATCAGCTGCTTCAATTCGATATACAAGCCCAACAGCGAAGGCACTGTGCTGAAAACACTGATAATGACCATACTATACTTTTTTGTCAGAACATTTGTAACGCACCGAATCCAAATGCGCTATTTGTGCGATGTAATAACCTGCTTTGCTGCGTTTCTGTCGGTCACAACATTGATGTTTTTCGTATTCCACGCACAGAAATATTCCGAACTGGGCAGTCTGGAGCAATACAAGGGTTTTTACCGCCCGTTTGGAATGTTGTCGAACGATTGGGCAACCGTGCTTTTATGTCTGCTGCCGTTTTCAACAATTGGTACGTTGAATGCCGATGGCAAAAAACGTTTGTGGTTTGCCGCTGCAAATTGTCTGAATATAACCTGTATACTTGTAAGTTTCTCGCGAGGTGCATACATATCGCTTGCCTTGTTCATTATGGCAAGCGTGGCATTTTCTGCAATGAGGGGCGCTTCCCGACGCACAACTCTGCTTTTGGGGGCAGTTACGGCCTTGGCCTTTGCCTTGACACTGCCAGTGGCCGATTCGGTTCTGACAACAATAAGAATGAACAAGACGGTATCGCAGCAGAAGAGTGTTGAAGGCCGTTTGACAAAGTACGACGAGGCATTGAAGGTTTTTAAAGAACAGCCACTGCTTGGCGTAGGCGGCGGCAATTACACCCTTGCCGTTGAGCGCTACTGCAATGCTGGGCAGAACGATATTTTCTCGCCACGCTGCACAAACACCTATCTGCAACTGCTTGCTGAGCGTGGCATTATCGGTTTTTGTGTTTATGCGGCTTTGTTTGTAGCCGTACTGCTAACCGCTTTCCGCAGAGCAAGGCGTGGCAACGCAGACGCGGGAATATTGCTGGCGGCAATTCTTGCTCTGATATTTAGGGAAGTTACTTTCTCTTCGTTTTTCGAGGTGGATTCTATTCCGTTGTTGTTTACCCTTATGTGCCTGATAGCCACACACGATTATAAAGATGGTGAATATGAAATCTTTAAGCGGTAAACCATTCCTTATTTGGGTCCTGTTTGCGGTAACAGCGTTGCTGGCAGCCAAAACAATTGCAG
>JAGCFC010000177.1 GCA_017650325.1 Salinivirgaceae bacterium
CTGTGCAACCACTGAACGCAAATCCACCTATGCTTGTGACTGAATTAGGAATGGTTATTGATGTAAGAGCGCTGCAACCATAAAACGCTTCATTTACAATTTCTGTAACAGCATCGCCAATGTTGACGGTTCTCAGCGAAGACATGCCGCTGAACATTGTGCCCACTGCATTGGTGTTGTATGTGAGTGTTTCAATAGGGCAACCATCAAACGCACCGCCTCCTATGCTTGTAACCGATTCGGGAATAGTAACAGTTTTTAGACCTGTGCAACCACTGAACGCAAATCCACCTATGCTTGTGACTGAATTAGGAATGGTTATTGATGTAAGAGCGCTGCAACCGCTGAACGCTCCGTCGGCAATTGCTGTAACCGCATTGCCAATGTTGACGGTTCTCAGCGAAGACATGCCGCTGAACATTGTGCCCACTGCATTGGTGTTGTATGTAAGAGTCTCGAGGTTGTAACACGCATCAAAAGCTCTATAACCAAAGCTTGTAACAGATTCAGGAATAGTGACAGATTTTAGGGCAAAGCAATGGGCGAACGCTTCTCGTCCAATGCTAGTTACTGTATTTGGTATAGTCAACGAAGTTAGGCCGCTGCAACCATAGAACGCCCCATCTGCAATTTCTGTAACTGCATCGCCAATGTTAACTGTTTTTAAAGACGGCATATCGCTAAAAGCTTTTCCAATGGCATTGGTGTTGTAGGTGAGTGTTTCTACAGAACTACTAGCGAAAGCAAATTTATCAATGCCTGTTACCAATTCAGGAATGGTTAGTGTTTTTATTTTACTGCAATGACCAAACGCATGACCACCTATGCTTGTAACTGAATTTGGAATAGAAACAGAAGTTAAACCGCAACCGTCGAACGCAGTGTTTCCAATTTTCGTAACTGAATTTCCAATGGATAGAGATCTCAAGTTGCTACAATCTTTGAACGCTTCGTTGGCAATTGCTGTAACCGCATCGCCAATGTTAACTGTCTTCAGCGAAGACATGCCACAGAACATTGCTCCCACAACATTGGTGTTGAATGTGAGTGTCTCGACAGGGCAACCATTGAATGCCATTTCGCCAATGCTTGTAACAGATTTGGGAATAGTAACTGATTTTAGACTTGTACAATTGCTGAACGCACTTTTACCAATGCTTGTGACTGAATTGGGAATAGTAAGAGTTTTTAGACTTGAGCAACCACTGAACGCTAATCCACCTATGCTTGTGACTGAATTAGGAATGGTTATTGAAGTCAGGCCGCTGCAACCACTGAACGCATAGTCGCCAATGCTTGTGACTGAATTAGGAATGGTTATTGAAGTCAGGCCGCTGCAACCACTGAACGCATAGTCGCCAATGCTTGTAACCGAATTGCCAATGGTGACAGATGTCAGGCCGCTGCAACCAGGGAACGTATGAGCAGCAATTGCTGTAACCGCATCGCCAATGTTGACGGTTTTTAAAGTCTGCATATCTCTAAATGCATTTCCGATGGCATTGGAGTTGTAGGTGAGTGTTTCAATGTTACTATTGAAAAATGCAACTGAAGAGATGTTTGTTACCGATTCAGGAATAGTAACAGATTTTAGACTTGTGCAGTTGGCGAATGCCAATTGGTCGATTTTATTAACCGAGTTAGGAATGGTTACCGATGTCAGCTTGCTGCAATTGTTGAACGCCTCGAGCCCAATTTTCGTGACAGAATTTCCTATGTTGACCGTCTTCAGCGAAGACTTGCCACTGAACATTTTTCCCACAGCATTGGTGTTGTAGGTGAGTGTTTCTAATTTGCTGCAACGACCAAACGCATTGTCACCAATGCTTGTTACCGATTCAGGAATGGTTAATGAAGTCAATTTAGTGCAACCTGCAAACGCATTATCAGCAATTGCTGTAACCGCATTGCCAATGTTGATGGTCTTCAATGAAGACATACCGCTGAACATTGTGCCCACAGCCTCGGTGTTGTAGGTGAGTGTTTCAATTTCACAACCATCAAACACATCTTCACCAAAGCTTGTTACCGATTCAGGAATGGATATTGATTTTATGCTTTTGCTATTGGCAAAAGCATAATCATCGATGCTTGTTACTGAATTTTGAATGGTTACTGATGTTACGTTACTGCCCACTAACGCACCGTAAGAGATTTTTGTTACAGTGTTTGGAATGGTAATATTTTGGCTGTTGCCAAAGTACCCTACAAGTTGAGTTTTTTCTGAGTCGCTGTAAGCAAAACCTGCTTCATCAATTACGGCTATCGCCTTTCTCGCTCCCCATGGTGCGCCTGTAGCTGTGCCCGAATACATAATGTAATTGGTTTCTCCACAGAATGCATCATTAGCAATTGTTTCAATTGTATTGGGGATTGTTATTGAATTACAACAAATATTCCTAAATGCACCGGGGCCAATGCTTTTTACTGTGAATGTACTACCACACGTTACTGTTTCGGGAATTACATAATCATCCGGGACATCACTTGGCTCAAGACCAAGAGCATAGCAGCTACGCTCAACAGTGCTTTTTGTTAACACACGATAGGTAATATTATCTACTATAATATGCAACCCCGCATTACTTATATCAGCATCACTTTCTATAATTAATGAGGTTTTAATGTCACAATTAAACGCTTTGTAGCCAATGTTTGTAACTGTATTAGGAATGGTTAGCGACGAAGTCGGGGCGCCACCCAATGCGAATGCTTCTTTGCCAATGCTTGTAACTGTATAAGTTACTCCGTTGTATTCAACTGTAGATTTTATTACAAGGTCATCTTTTTGTGAGCCTGAGCCATCTACTATCGAAACATTTTGGGTGCCTTCAATAACATAGTACTTCAAACCATCAATCGTAAAAGTTGTTTGCCCACACACCTGCCCAGCAAGCATAGCGGCAAAACACAAAACAAGAATTCGTTTCATATGAAAATAATTTTGTTGAATGTTAATTTATATTCGTTTTTCACGGCAGAGACACATCATGGCTTGTCCCCACAATGCGTTCATTCTCTAGCGATTATCAAATGTCAAATATAGGAATGTTATTTGTGAATTGAAAATATTTTTCCGCAAGAATAATGCGTACGGCCTTGCAGCCTACTCGCGCTCGTCGGGAAAATCGGAGAGATAGCGTTTGGTAAAAATGCGAATGGGGTACCACGACGCAAGCAAACCAATGCCGACAACCGTTGCCAGAACCAGCACAAAATCGGTCCAAATCATTTTTACGGGGTAGTTGTTAATGACGAACGACCCCATTGAGTCGAGCTTCAAAAAACCGAACGTCTGCTGAAGCCAGCACACAAGCAGGCCCAAAAGCAGCCCCACCACGGCGCCTCCAATACTTATCATTCTGCCCTCGGCCGCAAAAATGCGACGGATTCCTTTTTTGCTTAATCCAATATGACTCAGCGTTTTAATGTCGTTTTTCTTGTCGATAATGAGCATCGACAGCGACCCTATCATGTTGAAGCTGCCGATAATAAGGATGAACGTTAATATCAGATAAATGGCGAATTTTTCCGATTTCATCACTTTGTAGAGCATTTCGTGCTGTTGATATTGAGTCCGTACAACATATTCACTGCCAGCTGTTTGTGCAATTTCATCGCGGGCTTTTACAGGATCGGTACCAGGTTTGAGTTTTATTTCGAGAGCACTGGCTTGTGTTGAATAATCGAGCAGATTGCGCACAAAATCAATAGGAACAATCATATAGCGGGTATCGATTTCCTGTTGAATGGCGAATATTCCTGAAGGAAAGATATACGACTTGTTAAATGCACGTTCAGGATTAACCGATATGCGTGCGTTGCGTTTAGGAACATAAATGAGTAGCGGGCTTGTGAAGTTGATGTTGACCGACAGATAATATGCCAGTCCTGCACCTACAACAGCCATTGGCCGTCGGCCATCGTTAATGGTAAAGGCTCCGTTAATTATAGTTGTATCGATGCCAGTGAGATGACTGTACTGCTCAGACACTCCCTTTATTATGCCGGGATTCATATGTTTATCGTACTCGAGCAGCACATTTTCCTCAAGCGTTTCGCACACAAGGTCTATGCAATTGAGTTGGCAGACCGATTGCAACTCTTCAGCCTTAGGTTCAAGCACCTTGCCTTGTGCAGGGGTAATTTTGATGTCGGGATCAAAATTGCTGAACATCGATTTAATGAGGTCGTCGAAACCGTTGAACACCGACAGCACAATGATAAGAGCCATGGTGCACACCGCCACACCTATCAGCGAAATGGCCGATATGACATTAATAATGTTGTGCGATTTCTTTGAAAACAAGTAGCGGCGAGCCACAAAAGCCGACAGGTTCATTGCTGATTCTTTGACGGTTACGACTGCTTTTTCTGGTCGCCTTTCAATAACTTCTCAATGTTTTCGAGGTAGTCGAGCGAGTCGTCGATGAAGAACGTGAGTTCGGGAATTATGCGAACCTGATTGCGAATGCGGTTGCCCAACTGATACCTGATTTCCTTGTTGTGTGCGGAAATGGAGGCCATGATTTCATCGCGGCGGTTGTCGGGGAAAATGCTCAGATAGCACCTTGCAACCGATAAATCGGGGCTGATACGCACCACCGATACGGTGATAATCGAACCATTGAACCAACTGCGCGCATAACTTTGGAACATTTCGGCCAAATCTTTCTGTATCAAGCGCGAAACTTTATTCTGGCGTGGTGTCAACTCTTCCATAATGATTCTGTTTTTTTCGATTTGCAAAGTTAGTAATTTATAGTTGTAAGGCGCAACCTGCCAATAATGCATAAAAAAGGTTATGCCGGACAATCCGCCCTACATAACCTTTATCTTAACTGCCCACCGATCAATCGGTGTAAAACGCTTGTATGTAATTATTTACTGTCGTTTTTGCCAGCCCACTGATCAATCCATTTATGGTAATCGACGTTTTTAAGTGTCGGTGTGATTTCACGAATCACTGTGTTTGGCGTCGGGTCGTCGAACAGGAATTTTGCCACAAAAGCCTTCACAGCCTCTACTTGAAGGTCGGAAGCGCGGCAGTGCGGATGCTTGCCGTCGAATACGTAGCCGAAACGGTCGGCAATGCCGAATGTTTGATAAACAGCCTCAGCGCCGCGGCAAGATACATATCCCGAATGATCGCATAGCCATTCGTAGTCAGCATTACCCAAAACCAGTACGGCACGCGGGGCACACATAGCCAGAATTTCATGGTGGTCGAACGGCAAACGTTCGACGCGGCCATCGAAATGCTCTTTCAGCGCAGGCATGAACCAGGTGTAATTGGTGTTGCATATGCGCTCGACATTGGTGTCGGTGCGGGCGGTGAAATCATCGCTTACACGCCACGAGTTGATGCCGCCGCCACCTGATTCCTGTACAATGGCAAGAGCAATACGCTCATCGAGTGCGCTTGAGTACATGGCCATCTTGCCGGCATACGAACAACCTGTTACACAAATGTGACTAAGGTCGGCGTTCAGTTGGTCGGCCACAATCTCAAGACCATCGATAATGCGGCTCACACCCCATGCCCATGCGCTGTAGTTGCCGTTTCCTCTCAATTCGGGATACATCTGATAGAACGGATAAGTGGTATCGCGGTCGTTCATGCTGTATTTTGCCACTTGGTCGTGGTCATAAGGAATCTGAATGCAGTTCTCAAACAAGTCGCGGCGCAAAGCACCAGTGCCACTGAACCGCCCCATGCCGATGCTAACAGGGAATGGTCCGTTTCCCTCTTTCGGAACGCGCATTTTACTTGTAAGAGTTACAGTTTTACCATTATGGTTTATCACAACTGTCAGAATGGTGTCGTTCAGAGATGCAGTAATGGTATCGGGCTTATCGGGCTTGACACCAATCTCATAAAATTCAATTTCCGATTTGATTTGGTTGCGGCGTTGCTCCCAATCGGCAAATTTTGTGGAGCGTCCGCTGCCGTCCGACCATTCGAACGGGTCGGGCAATGTTGCGCATTGCGGTAATTTGTCGGGATTTACATATTCGATTTTAGGCAAAGAAGCACCAGAGTTTTCAACTTCGTAGACAAACGGATGCTGTTGGAACGAGGTGCAACCGATTGCAAAAAATGCGGCCGACGTCAGTAATAAGGTGGTTTTCATAAAATAAGTTTTCGTTAGTAGTGATTTAATATGCGAACATAATCAAAGAAATGAAACATTATGTTTATTGACAAAAAGTTTTTTTGAAAGGGTCTGCAAAAATTGCACGGCATAGTTATTTTTGAAGCATGGACGCACTCAATCTACCTGACTACTCGCAACGGCTCCGCATTAATCTGTCATCGAAACAGATTTTCGATCCTTTACGCCGCAAGTTTGTTGCGCTGACGCCCGAGGAGTGGGTTCGGCAAAATATTGTCCAGCACCTTTTTGCGTTGGGGTTTCCTTTAGGGCTGATGGCTTCGGAGCACCCGATAACATATAACGGTTTGCAAAAACGCTGCGATGTTGTGATTTTCAACCGGCAGGCAAATCCTTGTCTGATTATTGAATGCAAGGCCCCGCAAGTAGCTATAACTCAAAAGGTTTTCGACCAGATTGCCACCTACAACATGCAACTTAATGTCGGGTATCTGATTGTCACCAATGGTCTGCGCCACTTCTGCTGTAAGATTGCCGCCAACGGGAAGGCCGAATTTCTGCGTGATTTCCCGCAACCCGCCGATGTAATTGGGGGATGATTTAAGCGTAAGACAATAAGACAAACCCAGAGGGGGGGGATAAGCATATCCATTAATCCATTACAACAAAAAAGTCCGGGACTTTCGCCCCGGACCCTTGCATGAGAGAAAATATGATAATTAATAAACCATTACTCGCTTGGCCGTGTTACCTGTTTTCACAATGTAAACACCTGGAGTGCTGATTATTATCTCCTTGCGAACGCAATGCATTGCGTCCCTACAGATTAATGCGCCCATAGTATTGTAAACCAGAATATCGTCGGTGGCGTTCTCAACAACAATGGTGTTTTTGTATGCGTAGATGTTCACAGCGTTGGCGGCATCTTCGTCAATAGCAGTATTAGTATTGTCGTCTGCCTTGCTGACAGTTACGTTGAAGGTTGTTGTGAGCGTGCTGCTGACACTCTCGAACGTTACGGTAAGTTTCTGCTCGCCTACTTTCTGGCTATCGAAGCCGCTAACCCAGCCTGCCAGAATCTCGAACTCCTCTGTAGATTTGTCGCTGTAGCCGATAGTGATTTTGCCACCTTTGACATCGAGTGTCTCGCCCTGCTTGTACTCAACCTTTGATGGTTTCGAAGCAAGTTTGATGGTCTCGGCCAATATCTGCGGCACCTCAACTGTGGTGCGGCTCAACTCAACGTGGCATACTGAGCAATAAACAATTGAGTCGTAAGTGCCAACGGTGGTGCGTGTCGCCTCAACAACATTCTCGAAGGCTACGCTATCGGCTTTGTGACCGGTGGCGGCAACGGTGTCGGAATACTCAATGTGCTGGCAGCGTTTGCAAAGGTGCTCGGTATATCC
>JAGCFC010000178.1 GCA_017650325.1 Salinivirgaceae bacterium
CATGCTCATCATGTCGACCTTGAAAAGCATGTCGCTCACAAGAACCAACTGCATGTCGGCATAAAGAATGTCACCAATCTGTTTGTCATCGCGTATACAACTGATAATGTTGAATTTGCGGCGATTGTTCTCTTGCGTCAGCACTTTGCTGTTGAGCATTTTGTAGGCCGAATCTTCGTCCATGAGCGTGGCCCATGCCATATAACGTTCCTGTTCTGTTAGCGATAGGCCTTTTGCAAAGCGGCTCAATTGCCGTATCTTATTGCTCATCTTTGTGTTACGCGATTGCGGCAACATTCCGTAGAGTGGGCTTGCCATTCTGACAAGCGCATTTGCAAAACCGCCTTTTAGTGCCCTATAGTGAGCCTGATGCTTGTTATAGCCGCCGAAAACTTCATCGGCGCCATCGCCCGAAAGAGCCACTGTCACGTGTTTGCGGGTCTCGCGGCTCAGAATGTTCACGGCAATGGCCGATGAGTCGGCAAACGGCTCGTCAAGGTAATCGAGAACATTATGAAGGCTCTCGTACAAATCGTTGTTAGTCAGTTTGAAAACGTGATGGTTCGTATGGAATTTATCGGCAACCAACTGCGCGTAACGAGTCTCGTCGAAGAACGGCTCATCGGCGTAACCGATTGAGAATGTGTTCAGATTATCAACATGTTTCGATGCTTCGGCCACAATCACCGACGAGTCGATGCCACCGCTCAGAAACGCGCCAAGCGGTACATCGGAAACCAGCCGGTCTGTCACCGACTGCTCAATCAACTCACGAAGCAACTGCTGCGCATGGTTGTAATCCATCACTTCCAAGTTGCTGTAATTGTATGGAATTGAGTAATATCTGACTTCTTTGGCCTGACCGTTGCGAACAATCAGATAATGTCCCGGATTGAGTTTGCTGACATTTTCGAAAATGCTGTTCGGTGATGGAATGTAGTTGAACTGCAAATAGGCGAAAAGCGATGTCATATCGAGTTTTCGCGGTATGCCGAGCGCCATCAGCGCCTTCATTTCGGATGCGAAAACAATGCTGTCGTGTCCCAAATAGTAGAGCAGCGGCTTTTGTCCCATGCGGTCGCGCGCCACAAAAAGCACGTCGTCAATTTTGTCGTAGATGGCAAACGCAAAGAATCCGACAAACTTGTCGAGACACTTCGGACCGTCATTAATATATTGGTATAGAACAACTTCGGCATCGCTCGATGATTTAAACTTATAGCCTTTATTGATAAGTTTCTCGCGTAACTGCTTGAAATTGAATACTTCGCCATTATATACTATGGTGTACCGCCCGGTGGCGTCGTGCATCGGTTGGTTCGCGTTCTCGCTCAAATCGATGACCGACAGGCGCGCGTGTCCCATGCATATCCGCTTGTTCGAAAAAATCTGTTGGCAGTCGGGGCCGCGTTTCGACAGCAGTCCCACAGCGTTTTCCATCAACCGGAATTGGTTAGCACCTTCGGGTGTTATTGCATAAATTCCTGCTATTCCGCACATTATCAGAATGAATAACTGAATTACTAAAAGCCATATCTTTTAATGTTCGATATGGCTCTTCCCAATAAATTTATTCAACTACATTTTACTTTGAGGCAATTCCTCACGGGTAAATTTGCCATCGGCATAGTCATATGCGACAATACTAGCCGTATCAACCTCCAGACCAACCACTTGCGCCTCGTCCATCTGTTCAAGATTCATAACAATTGAACGCAATGTATTGGAATGAGCCGACACGAGAACATTTTTACCGGCCTCTAATTGTTTTAAAATCACCTTATTGAAGAATGGTATAACCCGACGTGATGTATCTCGCAAACTTTCGCCCTTCGGAGGACGGGCTGTGTAGCCCCTTCGCCAACTCAACACCATATCAACACTAAACACATCAGCGATCTTCGACTTGCCTAACCCCTGTAAATCACCATAATAGCGTTCATTTAACTGCCAACATCTATAAACTGGAATCATGTTGTGCAATTCACCATGATTGAAACGATTGTACCATTTCCGATGAAAAAAATCAGAAGTGTGAACCAAATACGGAGCGCGATGCTTCGAGTCGCAAAGCAGCATGATGAAAGCCGTCTGAATCGAACGAATGAGCGCCGATGTATATGCGACGTCGAAATCGATAGACGCTATCCTATGACTCGCCCTCGATGCCTCAACAATTCCAGCCTGCGTGAGCGGCACATCAACCCATCCGGTAAACAAATTGCGACCATTCCACAATGATTCGCCATGACGTACCAATACCAATTTTCCCATTTTTCAATTCAAATTAGAAAGTGTGGAAAAATACAAAAAATAACGTGACGAAAAAAAATTAAAAGTAAATAAAACCTTTTATTGCCGTTCATGTTTGTCGGAGCGCTTTAAACCGGCAAAACTCATCAATTGGATAATTATATATCCATTAAATAATAGACTTTGCAACAACGACAAAAAAAAAGCCGAACCCGTTAAGATTCAGCTTTTTGCCTGAGCCGATAGCCGGACTCGAACCGGCGACCCACGCATTACGAATGCGTTGCTCTACCAACTGAGCCATATCGGCAAATGCGGCGCAAAAGTAATTTTTTGCTTCGAATTACAGCAAGATTATGCCGTTTTTATTGAAATTTGCCGCAAAAACCGATAGCGATGAGTAAAACGAAAATTCTGTTTGTATGCTTGGGCAACATCTGCCGCTCGGCCTGCGCCGAAGCCGTTATGAAACAAGTTGTGGACGGTCGCGGACTTGCCGCCGATTTTGAAATTGATTCGGCGGGGCTAATCAGTTATCACACGGGCGAGAAAGCCGATCCACGGATGCGCCAGCACGCCGCCAACCGCGGAATCAACATCACCAGCATCGCACGGAAAATCACGACATCCGATTTCAGCCACTTCGATTATATTATAGGTATGGACGATGACAATATCCGCCGCCTGCTCGATATTGCACCCGACGAGCAGTCTCGTCTGAAAATCAGCAAAATGTCGGACTATTGCCGCACTTACCACGTCAATTCAGTGCCCGATCCGTACTATGGAGGCCCGAAAGATTTTGAGTTGGTTCTCGATTTGCTCGATGATGCGTGCAACGGCCTAATTGATAGTCTGTAAGCGCTTTTCAACTTATGCTTTTTTCATAAGAGCCTCAGCTAGAACCAAATCCACCGGTCGTGTGATTTTGATGTTCTCGAAGTTCCCTTCAACAAGCGTAACCTCAACGCCCATATGCTCAACCACCGATGCATCGTCGGTGAAAAGAGGGCTATACGGCTGACGGAAAGCCTGATGCAACGTGGCGGCATCAAACACTTGCGGCGTCTGCACCAACCGATAATTGTCGCGGCTGACAGCACGGCTAATACCGTCCGGCTCAATCTGCCGCACCGACTCGTTGACTGGAATTGCCGGAACCACTGCCCGATGTTGCTCAACAGCCTCAAAGCATCGTTGCAATGTTGCCATCGACACCAGCGGCCGCACACCATCGTGAACCGCCACGACACCCGTCGGCGGAACTTTTGCCAAACCGCATAGCGTTGAGTGAAAGCGTGTTGCACCGCCAGCAACAATCTGACAATCGATATTGAACAAGTGCTTTTGGCAAAGGTCGTGCCAGTAGGCGTGCTGTTCAGCTGGCAGCACAAGCACAATATTCATCTGATTGTCAAAGTTGTAGAATGCCTCAATTGTGTGCATCAGTATTGGACGTCCGGCCAACGGCAGAAACTGCTTCGGCACATCTGAACCCATTCGGCTGCCAGAGCCGCCCGCCACTATAATCACACTTCGGTTCATAACTTGCAGTCGTAGAGTGCGTCAATCATTTTCTGCGATGTGATGCCAATGCCATCGACCTTGTAACGGGCCTGCGTGTAGAACGGCAGACGTTTCTGCAAAGTGGCATCGATATAATCGACAAGTTCCTCGTAAGTCTTGTCGTGAAGCAACGGCCTGTCTTTGTGCGAGTTCATCAAGTTCCAGACAAGCGCTTTGGGTGTCAATTCGATGTAGAGCGTGGCGCCGTGCTGATTGAGCAACTGCATATTGTCGAAAAAACAGGGCGTGCCGCCGCCAGTGGCCACAATGGTATTTTCAAGGCCGAAAGTCTGCATCATCGCCTCACGCTCAATTTGGCGGAAGCCGTCTTCGCCCCTTTCAGCGAAAATTTCAGAGATGGTCTTGCCTTGTTCGGCCTCAATCTTTTGGTCAAGGTCGATGAAGTTGTAGTTTATGTCGCGCGCAAGCCGCTTGCCGTAAGTGGTTTTGCCTGCGCCCATATATCCAATCAGGTAGATTAACATTTTTGCGGTGTTACTTTATTCGCGCTGCAATGTTATTAAAAATGATGGGATAATCGATCCTGGTGCGAAAATCTTTATCTATTCTTCAATCATTCAATCCTTATCGTATCTTTGCCACGTTTTGTTGCCTTTTGCGATTCCGCAACTGGCATTAAAAGGGAATCCGGTGCAAAACCGGAGCTGTCCCGCAGCTGTAAATCTCGCCGAAGGGCGGTTCACACACTCACTGCCACTGTCCGCAAGGACGGGAAGGCGAACCGCCAGAGATGAGCCAGAAGACCTGCAAAACGTTTCGCCGAAAGGCCTCGAGGAAGGAACCGTCGGCAGGTGATTAAATTAGTTATGAGGTTATTAACCATAAGTTACGCAGTTATGGCGAGTGCTTTGCTGTGGGCTGAGCCGCTGTTTGCGCAAAGCGACAGCACTATTCATCGTGACGTTAAAGCCGTTGATGTAGAGGCGCATACGCAAAAACGGCAGGCTGTGCCTATGCAGACTATGTCGGCGGTTGAGATTCAGCAACTTGGCGTGCAGAATCTAGCCGATGCTGTGCGGCGTTTCAGCGGAACCAACGTCAAAGACTACGGCGGCGTTGGCGGACTGAAGACTGTGTCGGTGCGCGGTCTGGGTGCGGCTCACACGGCTGTAAGTTACGACGGTGTGGTTGTTAGCGACTGCCAGGCAGGGCATATCGATATTGGCCGTTTCGACATTGGCAGCATCGAGACCATTGAGCTCACAATCGGGCAACACGATGGTCTGCTGCAATCGGCAAGCGCTTTCGCACATGCGGCAATGCTCTCAATATCAACCCGAAAACCCAACTTCGCTGAAAGGCAGACCGATGCCAATGTGCGGCTGAAAGGTGGCTCTTTCGGCTACTTCGATACGCAGTTTGAAGCCGCGCGGAAGGTTCATCACTCAACGCTTTCGGGCATGGTGCAATTTATGCGCAGCAACGGCGATTACCGCTACACCATTCCAAACGTTGACTCAACGGTGAGAGGCCGCCGCGACAACTCCGACATTCGCAGCGCACGCGCTGAAATTAATCTTACGACCACCGACAGCAGCCGTTTCCAAAACCACCTGAAGGCTTACGGATTCTACTCTGAGCGCGGTTTGCCCGGGTCGGTTATCTTCTATTATCAGCAAGCGAAAGAGCGACTTGCCGACAAAAACTTTTTTGTGCAAAACGACTGCCGTTTACGCCTGCATGACAATCTAATGCTCAGATTTCAGGCAAAATACAACTACTCCTGGAACCGCTACGAGGACACCAATGTCAAGTACACCAGTGGCCGTTATGTTGAATTGAACACGCAACACGAAGGGTACTTGTCGGCAGCAGGATTGTGGAGTTGGCGGCCTATTGATGTGGCACTAGCGGGCGATGTGATTTACAACACACTTGAAAGCGATATAAAAGACAATCCGCAACCACGCCGCCTGACGCTTCTGTCGGCACTGAACGTGCGTGCGGTTTTGCAGCGTTTCGAGGCCACGGTAACACTAGTGGCACGACATACAAGCGAGAAAGTAGAATTTGGCGCTCGGCCCGACGACCTTAAACGTTTCACCCCTGCGTTCAGTTTGAAATGGAGCAACAATCGTGTAACTATTCGCGCAATGGCGAAGGAAACCTATCGTGTGCCGACATTCAATGAGTTGTATTACACGACGTTAGGTACCACGTTGCTGAAGCCAGAGGATGCACGAGAGTTGAATGTGGGATTTGATTTTGGCACCGGCAAATTCGATTTTTCAGCCGATTTTTACGTCAACGATGTTGATAATAAGATAGTTGCAATCCCGACATTGTATGTATGGAAGATGGCCAACTATGGTAAAGTCAAAATTTGGGGTGCCGATGTTGCTGCCGGTACTGAGTTCGACATTGCAGAAGTGAAGTTGAAACTCACGGCAAACTATTCGTATCAAAAAGCTATCGATGTAACCAACAGCAACTCAAAACTTTATAAATCGCAGATCCCGTACACACCTTTGCATTCGGGCAAGGCGGCGGCGGTTGCCACATTTGGAAAATACTCACTATCAGCAACATCAATCGTATCGGGCAAACGCTACTTTTTGGAGTATAACATCCCCGACAACGAGATTGAAGCCTACGCTGAATTTTCAGCCACAGCCACAAGACGTTTCGACATCGGCACAAGCCACTTGACAGCCAGTCTGTCATGTTTGAATATTACTGATAATCAATATAGTGTGATAAAATATTACCCGATGCCAGGTCGACAATTTCAATTGCAGCTAAATTTCTTTTTATAAACCTTTAATATTTATTTAAAATGAAAAAACAGTTTGTTAAAATTTTGAGTTTGTGCGTATTAGGCGCAGCAACAGTTTTCGTATCGTGTGACAAGGACGAGGATGACGAGAAACCAGAAGTAAAAACCGAAAAGCGCGTTTACATTTTGAACGAGGGCTCGTGGAATGGTAACAATTCAACTCTCGACGTATATTATCCTGACGGCGAGAACACCTATCAGTCAAAGATTTTCGCAGCAGCAAACGGCCAGGGGTTAGGTGATACAGGCCAGGACATACTCGCCTATGGCGATCGCATTTATGTGAGCGTTTGGGGCTCGAACTATCTTGCGAAACTTGACCAGAAAGGCAAAATTATTGAAAAACACGAATTTACAGCAGATGAAGGTCAGCCACGTCAACTTGCTGTAAAAGACGGCTTTATCTACGTTTCGACTTATGGCGGCAAGGTTATTAAATTCGACACAACAACAATTGCAACTTCAAATGGTTCGGTTGAAGTTGGCCCGCATCCTGAAGGAATCTGCATCAGTGGAAACACTCTGTATGCTACAATTGCTGGCGATTACAATGTTGCCTATGATAGCACATTGGCCGTTGTCGACTTAACAAATTTCACTCTGAAAGATAAATTTGTGGTTGGTCTCGACCCGAATATCGTCCTGGCTGTTAAGGATGAACTATATGTGATTCACTATACTGACCCATTGGCTGGTACTCAAGAAATTATGAGTGTCGATCCTACTGCAAAAACCAGCACTTTGTTCAGCGATGGATCCAAAATAGCAACTGATGGTGAAAATCTGTACTATGTAAAATCATTCACAGATTATTCGGAATACCCTATCGTCAAAACAGTTACATCATTTGCTAAAAAAGATTCAGAAACAAGCCCGCTTGATTTGACATCGACTCCAGAATTATCATCAGCAATTGTTTATTTGTTTGAAATTGACCCCGACAACGGCGATTTCTACGTTGGTACAACCGACTATGCCACAAACGGCGTTATCTACCGTTTTGACAAAAACGGAAAATTCATCACGAAATTTGAGACAAGCAGCATCAGTCCTAGCCATGCCGCTTTCTTAAAATAGTTGCTTCATCGAAGAATGCGGGTGCGCTTGCGCACTCGCTTCTTTATTTTTTAAAGAAATGAAACACACACTTTTAATAGCCATTGCAGTCTGTTTTTTGCAATCTTGCGCCAACCGTACCAACATTTCGGAACAAGGCGGCAAAAACGTAGAATTTAAGTATGCCACCAACTTGAAAATAAGCAAGCTGGATAGTTGTTGGATGGTGGAATTGCGCAATCCGTGGGACAGCACCAAACTGCTTCATTCTTACGTAATTGTGCCAGCAGATTCGGTTCTGCCGTCAACGTTGCCCAATGGAACTTTGGTGCGCACACCTCTTCGTAAGGCTCTGGTTTTCACGTCGGTGCACACGGGACTGATTGTGAGTTTGGGCGCTGTGGAGCAGATTGCCGGAGTGTGTGATGCTGAATATCTACAACAACCACTTGTCAATCAACTCATTGCCGAAGGAATCATTGCCGATGCCGGCAACGCAATGAGCCCCGATATTGAGAAAGTTATCAAAATGGCACCCGATGCCATTCTGCTGTCGCCATTCGAAAATGGTGGCTACGGCACAATCGGAAAGACTGGTATTCCAATTATCGAATGTGCTGACTATATGGAAGTTTCGCCATTGGCTTGCGCCGAATGGATGCGTTTCTACGGCTTGCTTTTCGGTCGTGAAAGCGTAGCCGACAGCCTTTTTGCTGTGGTTGAACGCAACTACTGCTCACTGCGCGATTCGGCGCTGATGGCTGAAGAGCGCCCGTCGCTGCTTACCGATATGAAAACTGGCGCGGCGTGGTACGTGCCTGGCGGATGCAGCACCACAGGCCGCTTCTACATTGATGCCGGTGCCAACTATCTCTTTGCCGACCAACAGAAATCGGGCGCAGTACCTTTAGCCTTTGAGACCGTTTTTGAGCGTGCGCATAACGCTGATTTCTGGCTGTTTAAGTACAACCGCCCTACCGATTACACCTACTCTACGTTGGCTGTCGAAAACGAACTTTATACCCAATTTGCCCCCTACAGCAACCATTGCATTTTTGGTTGCAACACAAGCTATATACCTTATTATGACGAAGTTCCGTTCCGTCCCGACTGGTTCTTGCGCGATTTGGTAAAAATTTTCCACCCCGATATGCTTCCCGATTATAACTTGCGGTATTATACGGAGTTGAAGGATTAACTTTATAACGAATTGAAAGTTAGATACATATATATCATTCTATCACTACTACTTGTGATTCTTGCCGTGCTCAATATTGTGTTGGGTTCGGTACGGATTCCGTTGGCTGCTATTTTCGATATGCTCACAGGCTGCGATGGTGGCAACCCCACGTGGCAGGTTATTGTGATGCAGTCGCGTGTTCCGCAGTGCGTGACCGCCTTATTCTGTGGTGCCGCACTTTCGGCAGCCGGCTTGATGCTGCAAACCACACTTGCCAACCCGCTTGCCGGACCATCGATTTTGGGCATCACATCAGGCTCAAGTCTGGGCGTTGCCATTGTTGCCCTAACCACAGGTTGCTCATTCTCTGCCGCTGGTGAGATTATGGGCATAACCGCCACAGTATCAGGCGCATTGATTGGTGCGTTTGTGATTTTGGCCATAATTCTTTTTCTATCGACGATTGTCCGCAGCAACACAATGCTGCTCATTGCCGGAATGATGGTTGGCTACATTGCCACATCGCTCATTTCGATTCTCAACTTTTTTGCGACGGCCGAGGGCGTCCACTCCTACACCATTTGGGGGTTGGGCAGTTTCAGCGGGGTTTCGCTTTCGCAGATGCCGTTTTTTGTTACAGCTGTATCGTTAGGGCTGCTGATGGCTGTTCTGCTCATCAAACCGCTGAATGCCTTGCTTTTAGGCGCAAATTACGCTAAAAATATCGGCGTCAATGTTCGTAGGGTGCGATGCTTGCTGCTTATCGCGACAGGTTTGCTATCTGCCATTGTCACTGCCTTTTGCGGCCCAGTATCGTTCATCGGACTGGCGGTTCCGCACGTTGCGCGACTGATTGTCGGCTCGTCGAACCATAATGTGCTGATGCCCGTAACAATACTCACTGGTGCGTCTATTGCATTGGCTTGCAACTTGATATGCCTGCTGCCCGGCAATGCGGGCGTTCTTCCGCTGAATGCCGTAACACCATTTTTCGGTGCGCCAGTTGTAATCTATGTCATTGTAAGTCAGAAGAGAATGAGGTTTTATAATTAAGATAAACGATGTTGCTGACCACTGAAAATTTGAGCATTGGGTATTCCGCGCAGAAGCCAGTCGCGGCAAACTTGTCATTGAGCCTTGCCAAAGGCCAGATGACCAGTCTGCTTGGACCCAACGGCGTTGGAAAATCGACGCTTTTGCGCACCATTGCCGGTTTGCAGCCACCTCTTTCGGGTAGCGTAACGGTTTGTGGCGAATTGTTGTCGGCAATATCGGTTTCTGAATTGTCGCGGCGCATTGCTCTGGTGCTGACCGACAAAGTTTCAGCCGGTGGTTTGACTGTTTTTGAACTCGTGTCGATGGGACGGCAACCATACACAGGTTTCTTCGGTCGGCTCTCCGACTCCGACCGCGCCATTATCGACCAATCGATGGCAGAAGTTGGCATTGCTGCAAAGTCGGCCTGCCACGTTGCCGAGTTGTCCGATGGCGAGAGGCAAAAAGTAATGATTTCCAAAGCATTGGCGCAACAAACACCTATTATCATCCTTGACGAACCAACAGCCTTTCTCGATGCCGCCGCGCGCATTGATGTGATGCGACTACTGCACCGCCTGGCCTCCGAATCGCAAAAGGCTATCCTTCTCTCAACTCACGACATCGATGTGGCCACACAACTCTCAGATAATCTGTGGCTGATGAATGGCAACGGACTATCGTGCGGTACCGTCGTGGAGATTGTCGAAAGCGGTTTGCTTAACAATCTGTTCAAAGACAGCGATTTGCGTTTTGACACGACAGAACGCAGGTTCGTGTGGTAATTGCCAGTCATTTGGCGTTTATCATATAAAAGCAATATCTTTATCGATATTTTTAACAGCAAATCAGTTGCAAAAAATATCGGCAGATTTTATTTAAGTTTGCAAAAACGGTTTTAAACTTTATCACTATGAAATCCAAATTAATCTTGGCAGCAGTTGCTTGCCTTTTTGCAGTTGTCGCACAGGCACAAGAGAACGATGTTAACAGCCGTGACCTTCGAGGTAAAGTTGTTTATGAGGATTCCGAAATTGTGTTCCGACAGATTGACGAACACACGTGGATAGGCAACGGCCATCGCTGCTACAACGAATCACTTTATCTTGTTGAGGGCAATGACAAAGCTGTGCTTATTGATGCCGGAACCTATATTCCTAATTTGGACAAGATAGTCGCTAAGATTACCCAAAAGCCTGTCACATTGCTGCTTACGCATGGGCACGGAGACCACGTGGGTGGCGCGGGGGCGTTCCCTGTAGTGTATTTGAATGAAGCCGACCGGCAAATGTTTTCTATGAATATCCGCAAATATGAAGGTGAAATCAAATATCTAACTGAAGGTCAAATGATTGACTTAGGCAGTCGTAAGTTGGAGGTTGTGTTCACTCCCGGACACACTCTTGGCAGCACCACATTCTTTGACAAGGCCAATCATTACGGCTTCAGCGGTGATGCCTTCGGTTCAACCAACCTGCTGGTGTTCACCAACCTTTCAAACGTGGTGGCATCGGCCACAAAGATTGAGAAGTATATAAAGGAAAACGATATAAAGTTCTTGTTCCCCGGACACTACAGCGGCGACAATTTGGAATCACCTCAACGTGTGACCGATATTAAAAATATGTGCCAAGAGGTGCTTGACGGCAAACGAGAGCCCGTCAAAAGTAACGGCAACAACGGCGGCAACGATTTGATGATTGATGACAAAGGCGTCCGCATAAACTTCAGTAGTAAGACTGGTATTCGATAACTTGCCAATAATTATAATCAACTGTAAATGAAGAAACTCTTAAAAATCACACTATTAGCAATTGTTGGGCTAATTGTGGTTATTTGTGTCGGTGTGTGGTGCGCTTTCGGCGATTTGATAAAAGGCGCACTATCGGTTGAAAAGTTAGACAATGGATTCTATTATATGGAATACCATGGAGATGATGGCTTCGACGATTTCTTAGCAAAAGGCGGAGCAAAAAACTCCGAAGAAGTTGTGATGTATATCAACAAGTTCCTGTCGAAAGGCTATTACTCACCAAACGCCGCACCCGACACAATGGAATATGGCTGTTCGACACTGACCGCACGCACACCCGACGGAAACGTGCTGATGGGCCGCAACTTCGACTATATGACGGCAACTGCAATGGTTCTGCATGCCTTCCCGAAAAACGGATACGAGTACATATCGACCTTTAGCACTGATTTTTACGGATTTGGCGAAGACTGGCTACCCGAAGGTTTTGTCAACCAATATTCGTCATTGAGCAACTTGTTTTTTGCTCTTGACGGCATCAATCAAAAAGGCTTTGCCATTGCCGACCTTATGGCGGGCGATACTGTTGAAACTCACCAAAATACGGGCAAACCGGCACTTACCACCACCTGCGCTATTGCCTATCTGCTAAAGAAAGCCGCCACGGTTGATGAGGCTATCGAACTGCTTGACAAAATCGATATGCACTCCGACATTGGCGCAGCTCACCATTATTCAATGTCCGATGCATCGGGCAAGAGTGTTGTAGTTGAATATGTTGACAACCAAATGGTTGTAACCGAAACGCACGCTGTCGCCAACCACTATCTGTGCCAGCAGAAACTCAACGCCGGTTGGATTTTCGGCGACACGCGCTACGATCAGCTCTGCACTCTTTACAATGATTCACAAGGTGTTATGAACGTGCAACAGTTTAATAACGCCATTATTTCGGTGGTGCAACAACCTTGGGGCGAAAACTTCATTGGCGGTACGCAGTGGACAATGGTGATGAACCTGTCGCAACCATCGGTCACCTACTACTCGCAGCGAAAATTCGACAAACCGTTCAGATTCGAGTTGAAAGCAAGTAAATAGCAGATTTTAAGCCAAATAAGTTTTGCTAAAAATCTTGTCAACAACCTTCCCGCAAAGTGGGGAATAATGGTTTTATTGACTACCTTTGTCCGCTTTTACAATTGTTGTATGGTGCAAAGTGATATTATTGAAAATGAAGATTTTGTGCGGGTTTACGGTGCGCGCGAACATAATCTGAAGAACATTGATGTCGCCATTCCGCGCAACAAGCTCACCGTCATCACGGGTTTGAGTGGCAGCGGAAAATCGTCGCTTGCCTTCGATACCATCTATGCCGAAGGACAACGCCGCTACATCGAGACGTTTTCG
>JAGCFC010000179.1 GCA_017650325.1 Salinivirgaceae bacterium
AACCGCTTTAGGGCCCCGTAGCTCAACTGTATAGAGCATTTGACTACGGATCAAAAGGTTGTGGGTTAGAATCCCGCCGGGGTCACAAGTTTTTCAAACCTCTGTCAGACAATTGTTTGCAGGGGTTTTCCTATTTTTAGGAGATGCGATTATCCTTTTGCTGATTTAGCTTTCAATTATAGATTTTAGGGCGTTTTCTGCTACAACTTTTTTTTAGGGCAAAATGGTGTTGGTATCGATAATTGACTACCTTTGCACCGCTTTTGAGGAAAGTTGCCAGAGTGGTCGAATGGGCCGCACTCGAAATGCGGTGAACGGGTAACTGTTCCGGGGGTTCGAATCCCTCACTTTCCGCTCGAATAGAAAACCTTGAAGGTAGAAGCCTTGACTTACAATAAGTTAAGGCTTTTTTTGTTTTTGGGTGATTGCTCAAAAATAGCCAATTTGCTTTCCATATTTGTGACCACTTGTTTTTCAATTTGCGACCAATTTTTTTTGTTGGTGTAGATTACAAAGGTTCAACAAATATTAATTTCCATCCTTAAGTACGTGCCTATTAGTTCCTTTTTCTTCTGCCATCCACCAAACACACCTGAGTTTTGTTCAACTTTCAACCCAGAAACGTGCACAAAAAATGATTAATCTGAAATTTGTACCAACTATAAGCAAAGTGTGTGTTCGACTAAAAATTGACCAATAAGAAATATAGTTAATAGTAAACCTTTATTTTATTTTTCGGGTTATGTTCGGATTCCTTGCTTATTGACACCTTTTTTAACGCCCAATCAGATGAAATTTTTGGTTCGCATAATAAGCTAAACTAAAAAAATCTTCGTTGACAGATAGCAATTTACATTAATCGAATATAAATGTTGTACGATTTCAGTTGTAAAAAACGAAAGCAATGCTAATTTTGTATGAAATTTTTGTCAAATGGAGACCGAACAACTTATCGATTCGTTTAAGAGCAAATTCTCAACGCTTGCTGAAAAATACACAGCGCTGAAGGATGAGAACGCTCGTTTGGCCGGTGAGAATGCGGAGCTTCGACAGAAATTGGAGGCGAAGGAGAAAGAGATTGAAAACAACAAGAAGGAACAAAATACACAACAATTAGCGAATACATTTTTGGCAGCAAGCGGCAACGATCCGCAAGAGGCCAAAAACAAGATAAATAAAATAGTGCGGGAGATTGACAATTGCATCGCCCTATTGAACCGATAAAAGATTGATTTTGAAATGGATGATAAATTTACAATAAACGTAAGCATTTGCGACCGGAATTATCCCATCACAATCAATCGCAACGAAGAGGAGAAAATAAGGAAGGCTGCAAAAAAGATAAATGACACCATAGCCAAATATAGGCAGGTGTACAGCAACAAAGACGGTCAGGATTTCCTTGCGTTCGTAGCGCTCCAGTTTGCAACGCGAGTTGTGGAGAGCGAGGAACATTTCGAGGTCCAGCCGGTTATTGAAGAATTAGGCAAGCTCGACGAACAGTTGTCGGCACTGCTGAATGATTGATAACAACACGTTCTTTTAAATAGAAACCGAAAAAAATACCCGCACCGGTTTGGAATAGTTTGGGAAACTCAACACTAAAAAAATAGGGGTTGCGTTTATTTCTGCGTAAGACAGGCCTCAACGTCGCAAGACGTAACCATTTGGTTCAGTGGAAGTAAGAAACAGTCGCCGCAGTCCCGCCTATATCATTATAGGAGTTTTCACAAAGACATTCCGGTGCGGTTTTTTTATTTTATAAAACATAATAGATATATGGAAAAACAATTATTGGTAGTTGCAATTATTTCGGCGTTGGTGGGAGCTGTGATAGCTTTCGTGATACTGAAAATTGCATTGAAAAAGAAAACGCGGCAGCTGGTGCAAGACGCTGAGGCTGAGGCGGAAATGATAAAGAAGGAGAAGGCTCTGCAGGCGAAGGAGAAATTTCTGCAACTCAAGGCCGAACACGAGAAGGTGATTAACGAGCGCAACAGCAAGCTCGCCGCCGCTGAAAACAAACTCAAACAGAAAGAGGCCGGCATCAATCATCAGATTGAGGAGTACAACCGTAAGAAAAACGAAGTTGACGCCGTCAAAGAGAAGCTGAACTCTCAACTCGAAATTGTTGAAAGAAAGAACGAAGAACTCGAAAAACTGCACAAGCAGCAGGTTGACCAACTGGAGTCGATTTCGGGTCTTTCAGTTGAGGACGCAAAAGCACAACTGATGGACTCACTCAAGGCAGAGGCCCGCACACAGGCAATGTCGGAGATTAACGAGATTATGGACGAGGCTCGTCTGTCGGCCAACAAGGAGGCCAAACGCATCATTCTGCAAACAATTCAGCGTGTGGCTTCGGAGCAGGCAATCGAGAACTCGGTTACTGTTTTCCACATTGAGAACGACGATATCAAAGGCCGCATCATTGGTCGTGAGGGCCGTAACATCAGGGCTTTGGAGGCCGCAACCGGCGTTGAGATTATTGTCGATGACACACCGGAGGCCATCATTCTTTCTGCATTCGACCCTGTACGCCGCGAGGTTGCCCGTCTGGCTCTGCACCAACTTGTAACCGACGGTCGTATCCACCCGGCACGCATCGAGGAAATCGTTGCAAAAACACAGAAAATGGTTGAGGAAGAGATGATTGAGACTGGTAAACGCACAGCCATCGACCTTGGCATCCATGGTCTGCATCCCGAACTTATCCGCTTGATTGGTAAGATGAAATACCGTTCGTCAT
This sequence comes from Salinivirgaceae bacterium, assembly GCA_017650325.1. Lineage (GTDB taxonomy): Bacteria > Bacteroidota > Bacteroidia > Bacteroidales > SZUA-534 > RUG13583. Next base: position 2,750 of record JAGCFC010000179.1, read on the forward strand.
ATGGTCAGAACCTGCTTCAGCACTCACGCGAGGTGGCAAACCTTGCGGCCATTATGGCTTCGGAGCTGGGACTGAACGCAAAGGCCGCCAAACGTGCCGGTCTGCTTCACGATATCGGCAAAGTGCCTGACGACGAGCCGGAGTTGCCGCACGCAATTCTGGGTATGAACCTTGCTGAGAAGTACAAGGAGAAACCCGATATCTGCAACGCCATTGGCGCTCACCACGACGAGGTGGAGATGTCGACTTTGATTGCCCCGATTGTTCAGATTTGCGACGCCATTTCTGGTGCCCGTCCGGGTGCTCGCCGCGAGGTTGTTGAGTCGTACATCAAACGTCTGAAAGAACTTGAGGATTTGGCACTTTCTTATCCTGGAGTGCTCAAGACCTACGCCATTCAGGCAGGCCGCGAGCTGCGCGTGATTGTGGGCAGCGAGAAGGTAAGCGACGCCGAGGCAGAATCGCTCTCGTTCGACATTGCAAAGAAGATTCAAGACGAGATGACCTATCCGGGCCAAATCCGCATCACGGTCATCCGCGAGACACGCGCCGTAAGCTACGCGAAGTAGGCGAAGGCGACAATCGATATCACTGCCGAAGCCGATTAAATGTCGGCTTTCGGTTTTTTAAAGAGAAGTTGAGTAATGTTTAAAGAGTAATGAGTAAAGCTTGTGTAACTTGCTCGTAATTAAAACCTAATACCGATATGAACCCGTTACAGATGGTTGACCTTAAGAGTCAGTATCAGCGGATTAAGCCGCAGATTGACAATGCCATTCAAGGAGTGATTGACAGTTGTCAGTTTGTAAAAGGTGCTGAAGTTAAGACGTTTGAGCAGGAGCTGGCGCAGTATCTGGGTGTGCGTCACGCCATTGCTTGCGGCAACGGCACCGACGCTCTGCAGGTGGCGCTTATGGCTCTCGGTTTGAAGCCTGGCGACGAGGTAATTACCACCGATTTTACCTTCATTGCAACCGTTGAGGTGATTGCTTTGTTAGGGCTCAAGCCTGTTCTGGTGGATGTTGACAGGGCAACGTTCAATATCGATGTTGAGAAGGTCGAAAA
>JAGCFC010000180.1 GCA_017650325.1 Salinivirgaceae bacterium
TCCTTCGGGAAAGTGGCACGCTCCTTAATCAGCGAAACGGCCTTGGCGGCGCGCTCGGGTGTTGTCGAAACGCCTTTCTCGGCAAGCATCGGAATCAGATATTCAGCAAGTTTGGCATCGTCGCACTTGCGAATGTACTGCGCGTTGAACCATTTTGCCTTTTCGGGATTGAACCTCGCTCCCGCCTTGCTCACCTTCTCGAGTGAGAAAGCCGCAATGAGTTCGTCCATCGAGAAAATCTCCTGCTCAGTGCCTGGGTTCCAACCCAACAGAGCCAACATATTTATAAATGCCTCAGGCAGATAGCCGTCCTCGCGGTATCCCGACGAAACCTCGCCATCGGGTGCCACCCAACGCAGCGGGAACACGGGAAAGCCAAATTTATCGCCGTCGCGTTTCGATAGTTTGCCCTGCCCCTGCGGTTTAAGCAGCAACGGCAGATGCGCGAACTGTGGCTGAGTATCGGTCCATCCGAAAGCCCTGTAAAGCAAGTAGTGCAGCGGCAGCGACGGCAGCCACTCCTCGCCGCGAATGACGTGCGAAATCTCCATCAAATGGTCGTCGACAATGTTGGCCAAATGGTAGGTCGGCAGTTGGTCGGCCGATTTGTAAAGAACCTTGTCGTCCAAAGTCGAAGTGTTGATGGTGATGTGTCCGCGGATGATATCGTCCATCTCAACATTCTCGTTTTCAGGCATTTTAAAGCGGACAACCCATTGGTCGCCACGCTCAATGCGCTGCTTAACCTCATCGGCCGACAACTTCAACGATGTCTCCAACTGATTGCGAACCTGATAGTTATAGGCGAATGTCTGTCCTTTCGACTCGGCATCCTTGCGCATAGCGTCGAGCGACTCGGCCGAATCAAACGCATAGTAAGCGTTGCCCGAATCGATAAGTTGCTGCGCGTATTTCAGATAGATGTCTTTGCGCTCGCTCTGACGATAAGGTGCGTGCGGTCCGCCCTGCTCAACACCCTCATCGGTTTTGATGCCGCACCATTTCAGCGCTTCTATGATATACTCTTCGGCTCCTGGCACAAAACGCTGGGAATCGGTATCTTCGATACGAAGAATAAAATCACCGCCGTGGCTGCGGGCAAACAGATAGTTGTACAAAGCGGTGCGGACGCCTCCAATATGAAGGGCTCCCGTCGGACTTGGTGCAAAGCGCACTCTAACACGTCTTTCCATAACAATACATCGTTAAAAGGTTCATAAACAGCACAAAAACTGCTTTAAACAAAAAAAGCTGCCTTTTCGCAGCTTTGGTAGTCGATAGGAGAATCGAACTCCTATTTAGAGATTGAGAATCTCTCGTCCTAACCGTTAGACGAATCGACCGGTTATGTCTTTTTGACGGGTGCAAAAGTAGTGGTTTTTCTGTTTGTTGCAATAGTCAGCCGAAAGTTTTTTTCGATGATTGATTACTTGCCCCCAACATTACTTTTCAAACGGATACCTCAGTCCGATGCGCTGGCGCATGGCGTCCAAAAGTTTCATACTCGATTCGGTGTCGTCGAGAGTGCGGAGCAGATTTTCGGTTAGTCCTCGGCGCAGGCAGTCGGTCACCGATTGCGCCTCGTAGTCGTACCCGGCTGTAGTGCGGCGGTCGGTAAAGGTTTCGGCCACCTTCTCGCCTATTATCAATTGAGCGCGGCGGCTCATGTGAAAATCGTTGACAATCACCTTTCCTTTGGTGCCGACAATATAGGCATCGTTCACAAGCAATGCATCGGAACTTGTTGCGTACAAGCCCGATATGCCATTCTGGTACTCAACCTGAATCGAATCGACATTATCAATTCCTCGGTCGGTCATTTGGGCGGTTATTGAGTAACTTTTCTCGAGCGACTGAGCCATAAGGCGTCCGAAATTGAGGTTATAGACGGCAAGGTCGAGCAGCGAGCCTGCTGCCAGATTGGGATTGAAGAATCGGCCTTGCGGGTCGTTGCGCATAACAAAACCCAAATTGGCCTGAATCAGCTCAACGCGCCCCAATACGCCGGAGCGCACCCATTCAAGCGCTTTCTGCGTTGTTGGCAGGAAATTAGTCCAAAACGCTTCCATTAGAAACAATCGGCGGCGTTCGGCCTCGGCGCGCATAATGGCAAATTCCGCCGCATTCACGGTTACAGGCTTCTCACAAAGCACGTGCTTGCCGTGTTTCAGACAGAGCATTGTGTGCTCCAAATGGAAATTGTGGGGCGTGGCAATATACACAATATCGACACCGGCATCGGCAGCCAACTGCTCATAGCTGCCATAGGCGCGACTAATGCCGAAACGTGTGGCAAACGCTTGCGCCCTCGACAACTCGCGAGCGGCCACAGCCACAATCTTTGCGCCTTTCACTCGACGGAAATCGCCCGCCATCTTCTCGGCTATCCAGCCAGTCCCGATTATACCCCAATTGACCATAAGTTTTCTAAGTTTTATGTTAGTGTTTCGCGTTGAAAGATAATAATTTTCGATAAGGAAAAAACGTTTTATCGCATCCACAAACAAAAACTGCCGGACAAATTGCCCGGCAGCTCACTTAAATATTTAACTCTAAAACTATTTCTTATTGGCGTCATACTCGGCGTTCAAGCCTTCGATGATGTCATTGGTGATGTTATACGACTCGTTAGCATACCACATGCTGCCGCCGATAGTGCGAGTCAAAATGAACTTGTAACGCTCAGGAGTATTGTACTTTGTAACGTAAGCCGAGATTTTCTCGAACAGTTGGTTGTTCATATTCTGCTGTTCAACAGCCAATTGCTGAGAGTACTCGTCCTGAAGACGTTGGAACTCCTGTTGGCGAACAACCAGACGTTGTTGCTCTTCTTCGGCACGTTGAGTTGTAAGGAAAATACCCTTCTGAACCTTGTCTTGGAAAGTTTCGATATCCTTTTCCAAAGACTTGGCGTCACGCTCGAGTTTTGACCTCATATTAGCGTACTTTTTCATGATAGCATCATTCAGCTCAATCGCAAGTTTGTAGTTATCAAGAATCGAATCAACATCAATAAAGGCGATGTCGCACGCTCCGACAGCTGTTGAATCGTTGGCTGTAACGGCAGCCGGTGCCTGTGTTTGGTTTGCACAACCTGTTGAGAGAAAGCCCATTGCAACCACTGCAATTGCACAGGCGATAATCGAATTAGTCTTCATATAAATCTATTTAATTACTTTAATATTTTGTTGCGCCAAATGTATTACAATTAGTGGGATTTAGCAGTTTTTGTCAATCTTTTTTTGGTGAATCGGTAAATCGTTTAATGTTTAACGGGTTTAACCACTTAATTCTGAATTTTCCTACTTCTTCTTAGTTATATACCGAATGGCGATGAACGACAGCACAACCGTGAACACAAGGCCGATTGAGTAGCCCCAGACAGGCGACAGCGATAATCCTTCGGGCGCCAATAATATATATGTGCTGCAAACCGATGTCATAAAGATGGCAGGAATGAGCGTTATGATATAACGGCGTCCGTGGCGGTACAGATAGGCTGTAATGGCCCACAAAGTGAAGATTGACAACGTTTGGTTGAACCAGCCGAAGTAGCGCCAAAGCACGGCAAAATCGATGAGCATAAGCACTGCCGAAATGGCGAAGATTGGCACTGAAACAGCCAGACGTTTTGGAATGGTATTCTGCGGAAAATGCAGAAAATCAGCAGTTATCAGTCGTGCAGAACGCAGTGCGGTGTCGCCCGATGTGATTGGCGCAGCCACAACACCCAAAATGGCCAGAATGGCGCCAATGCGGCCCATCCAGTCGTTGCAGATGAAGTTTACAATGTTGGCAGGATTGCCGTTCATTTTCAGTGCAAGTCCTTCCGATGTTCCGCCAGCGTATTTGATTGCGGCGGCGGCCCAAATCAATGCCACAAAACCTTCGGTAATCATTGCGCCGTAGAA
>JAGCFC010000181.1 GCA_017650325.1 Salinivirgaceae bacterium
AGCCGCAAAACAAAGAGCAACCGACAAAGTGAATAGCATCAATTTTTTCATAATTCTAAGTTTAAATTCATTAATAAATTGCAATATGGATTGTAACAACATTCATGCCGTAAAACAATCAGTACGCAAACCATATAACATACGATTTTATCTCAAAAATGTTGCCTTAGCAAAGATTCCTAAAATAAGACATAACAATTTTTTACAACTAAAACTTTACGAAACAACTCATCACAAAAAACATATATCTCTCAACTCCACACACTTACTCTTTATTGTTCGCGTTCGCAATTCACCCTTTTTCTGCCAATATTTTTTATAGGTATATAACTATAGATTAAAAATCTATATTTGCGGTTTGAAAAATAAAACTGACTTTACAAGCAACGAATGGCTGCGAAACAGGATATAAACTTAGAATCGCTCTACGGTATTCTATTTGAAAAAAAGAAACTCACACTTTCTGCCGATGATTTGAAAATCGTTGACAACAGTTTCTTGTTTCTGAAGGATTTTTCGAAAGACAAAATCATCTATGGTATAAACACTGGCTTTGGGCCGATGGCTCAATACAGGGTTGATGACCAGTCGCTTATCGATCTTCAATACAACATCATACGCAGCCACTCAACGGGTGCTGGAAAACCATTACCAGAAGTGTATGTCAAATCGGCTATGATTGCCCGTCTCTACACTTTTCTGCAAGGAAATTCGGGCGTCCACACTGAGCTGGTGAAGCTTATTCTTGAATTTATCAATCGCGATATTATTCCATACATCCCTGAACACGGTAGTGTTGGCGCTAGTGGTGACCTTGTGCAGCTTGCGCATATTGCTCTTGCATTGATTGGTGAGGGTGAAGTGTTCTATCGCGGACAGCTACGTCCTACGGCCGAAGTAATGGCGGAAAACGGGCTGAAACCATTTAAGATATACTTGCGCGAAGGATTGTCGGTAACCAACGGAACTTCGGTGATGACAGGTATCGGCATTGTGAATTTGATTTATGCGAAAAAGTTGCTCAACTGGTCGCTCATAGCATCTGTAATGATGAACGAAGTGGCAGCATCGTACGATGACCTAATGTCGGAAGAATTGAATGCCACAAAACGTCATCGCGGGCAACGTGAGGTGGCCCGCTTGATGCGCCAGATAAGTCGCGGCAGCAAATGTATGCTGAAACGTGAAGCCGAGCTTTACAATCAGAAACATACCGAGGCAACCTTCGGACACAAGGTGCAACCATATTACTCGTTGCGTTGTATTCCGCAGATTTTGGGACCGATATTCGATGAAGTGGAAAATGCCGAAAAAGTGCTTGTTAATGAAGTCAATTCGGCTTGTGACAACCCGATTATCGATCCGGAGCATAAAAACGTGTTCCACGGAGGAAATTTCCACGGCGATTACATCTCGTATGAGATGGATAAACTGAAAATAGGCGTTACCAAATTGACAATGCTCACTGAACGTCAGCTCAATTACCTTTATCACGACCGCATCAACGGCATTCTTCCGCCGTTTGTCAATATGGGCGTTTTGGGGCTCAACTATGGAATGCAAGCCGCGCAGTTCACCGCAACATCAACAACGGCAGAATGTCAGACACTGTCGAATCCGATGTATGTGCACAGCATACCTAATAACAATGATAATCAAGATATTGTAAGTATGGGTACCAATTCGGCACTCATAGCAAAACATATTATCGAGAACTCGTTTCAGGTGATGGCAATAATGTTTATGTCGCTGGCACAAGCTATCGATATTCTGAAAATACAAGACAAGATGGCGCCTGTAACCAAAGCCGTTTACGATGAGGTTAGAGCCATCTTCCCCGCATTCTCAACCGTTGACAGTCCGCTGTATAAAGACATTGAGAATATGGAGGAATATTTGAAAACCAAAAAAATTGATTTTTAGTCCTATGGAGCGCAGAGTTGTTATTACCGGAATGGGCATCTACTCTTGCATTGGCAAGAACCTTGACGAAGTGCGCGACTCGCTCTACAACGGACGGTCGGGCATCGGCATCGATCCGGAGCGCAAGGATTTGGGATTCTTCTCGCCGCTGACAGGTATTGTTGAGCGGCCGAATATGAAGGAGTTGCTCGACCGCAAACGCCGCCGCGGATTGGCTGAGCAAGGCGAATACGCCTACATCTCAACGCTTGAGGCCTTCCGTAACGCTAAAATCGACGATGAATTTCTGGACAACAACGAAGTTGGCATTCTGTTCGGCAACGACAGTAGTGCAAAGCCTGTAATCACAGCCGTGGATACCATTCGCGAAAAGAAAAGTACCGTGCTGGTGGGCGCCGAATCGGTTTTTCAGGCAATGAACTCAACGGTTACAATGAACCTTTCGGTGATTTTCCGACTGAAAGGCATAAACTTTACAATATCAGGAGCTTGCGCAAGTAGCTCACACGCTATCGGCATTGGCTACCTGCTCATCAAACAGGGATTACAGAAATGCATCTTATGTGGTGGTGCACAAGAAGTTAACCCTTATGCCGTGGGCAGTTTTGACGGCTTGAGCGCCTTCTCGACAAAAATCGAAGATCCAACAAAAGCATCGAAACCGTTTGACCGTAACCGCGATGGACTGATACCGTCTGGTGGCGCGGCTAGCGTGGTTATTGAAGACTACGAGTCGGCCGTGAAACGCGGTGCACCCATTGTGGCGGAGATTGTCGGCTACGGCTTCTCATCGAATGGCGACCATCTTTCGGTGCCGAATGTTGAGGGTCCGAAACGCTCGTTGCTGCGTGC
>JAGCFC010000182.1 GCA_017650325.1 Salinivirgaceae bacterium
CTCGGTGAAGAGTGCCAACAACTTCCTGACGCTCGACATCGGTAGCAAGCACGGCGTTGAACCGGGTATGGCCGTTGTTTCGGCAATGGGCGCGGTTGGCGTTGTCAAGGCCGTGTCGCCCAATTTCTCGTCGGTTATCAGTGTGCTGAATCAGAACTTGAAAATCAGCGCAATGCTCGAAAAGAGCGGCTATTTCGGGTCGCTGGGCTGGGAAGGCGGCGACTACCGCCACGCCAATCTCGAGGACCTGCCCGGCCACATCAAGGTTAACAAGGGCGATGTGGTGATTACAAGCGGCTACTCGACCATCTTCCCGAAAGGGGTGATGATTGGATATGTTGAAGAGGTGACGGCGCACGGTGTGAACGGCTTTATGTCGGCCGACATCAGGCTGGCAGTCGATTTCAAGCGGCTGTCGAACGTGCAGGTGGTTAGGAATCTGCTGAAAAAAGAACAACTGGAATTACAGGAAAGGGCTGAAAATGAATAACGTGCTGGTCAGAAATATAATAGGATTCGTGGTGCTGGTGCTGCTGCAGGTTGGCGTGCTCAATCAGGTTCAGTTGAGCGGCTTCATCAACCCCTATCTCTACATTCTGTTCATCATTCTTCTGCCTTTGGGCACCCCGGGCTGGCTGGTGCTGCTGCTGTCGTTTGGTATGGGCATCAGCATCGATGTGTTCAGCAACTCACCGGGCATTCACGCATCGGCAACGCTGTTTGCCGGATTTATGCGCACCTTCCTGCTGGCATCGCTTATGCCGCGCGAGACCGTCGAGCCAACCGACTCGCCGAACATCAGACTGTTTGGTGCCGGCTGGTTTATCAAATACAGCCTTATGATGGTGGTCATCCATCACGTGTTCCTGTTTTTGGTTGAGGCGTTCAAATTCAGCAGTCTGCATCTGATTTTGTGGCGTGCTCTGTTGAGCATTGTCTTCACAATGATTCTGATTGTTTTAAGTCAATTTCTGTTCACACGTAACAATAAATGAACCCATTCCGCCAACGGTGCTTCGTAGTAGGAGGATTGTTCGCGCTGATAGTTTTCATCTGCATCGGCCGACTGTTCTTCCTGCAGGTTGTCGACCAATCGTACAAGATGTCGGCGTCGAACAACGTGCTGCGCTACGTTACGCAATATCCGGCGCGCGGACTGATGTATGACCGCAACGGCGAACTGCTGGTGCATAATCAGGCGGCCTACGACCTGATGGTGACCCCGAACCAACTTCACGAATTCGATACGGCGCTGTTCTGTAGTCTGCTCAACATCGACAAGGAACAGGTGAACAAGCGTCTGCGCAAAGCGAAACGCTACTCTTACTACAAATCGTCGGTTTTCTTGGAACAGATTTCGGCGGAGCAATACGGCGCCTTTCAGGAAAATCTCTACCAATTCAAAGGCTTCTACGCTCAAACCCGTAGCCTGCGCATCTATCCGCACAACATTGCTGCGCACACATTCGGCTATGTTGGCGAGGTTGACGACAAGACAGCGCAGAACGACGAGTATTACAAGTCGGGCGACTACATCGGCATCAGCGGAATTGAGAGGATGTATGAGGAGCAACTGCGCGGCAAGAAGGGCGTCGAGATTTTTATGGTGGACGTTCACAACCGCATCAAAGGACAATACAAAGACGGCATCTACGACACTCTGGCTCAAAACGGCAACGACCTGACGCTGACACTCGACGCCAATCTGCAAGAATACGGCGAGCGTCTGATGCAAAACAAGATAGGCTCAATTGTGGCCATCGAGCCGTCGACGGGCGAGATACTGTCCATTGTGTCGGCACCGACATACGACCCGGGGCTTTTGGTTGGGCGCGAGCGTTCGGCCAACTACAAGCAGTTGCGCGCCGACTCGCTCAATCCGCTTTTCTGCCGTCCGCTGCAGGCGCGATATCCGCCCGGCTCGACATTCAAGACAGTGAACGCTCTCATCGGTCTTCAGGAAGGCATTATCAACGGATTATATACTTACTATCCCTGCCACTACGGCTACACTGTGGGTCGTTTCCATATGGGATGCCACGGCCACGAGTCGCCGCTGAATGTGGTTTCGGCTCTGCAACACTCGTGCAACGCATTTTTTGCAGCCGAATACCGCGCACTGCTCGACAACCCCAAATACACGAACATCGACAGTGCTTTCAACGTCTGGCGCAGCCACGCCACATCGTTTGGCTTCGGCTCGAAGTTGGGCGTCGATTTGCCTTACGAGGTTAGCGGCTACGTTCCGACATTGAGTTTCTACAACCGTGTGTACGGCAAGGGGCGTTTGAAATCGCTCTACATTGTGTCGAACTCTATCGGACAGGGCGAGTTGCTGCTCACGCCGGTGCAGATGGCCAATCTGGCTTCGACCATAGCCAACCGCGGCCACTATTTTACACCGCACATTGTGAAGGAAATCCGCGAAGGCGACAACAGTGTTCTTGAAAAGTTCCGCGAGCCGCACTATACCGACATCGATACAACTTATTTCCCGATGATTATCGAGGGAATGTACCGCGCGGTGAACTCACCGACAGGCGGTACGGCGGGTATTGCCGCCATCAAAAATATTGACGTGTGCGGAAAGACCGGAACGGCCGAAAACCCGCACGGCAAGGACCACTCGATTTTTATGGCCTTCGCCCCGCGCGAAAATCC
>JAGCFC010000183.1 GCA_017650325.1 Salinivirgaceae bacterium
ATCAGCAAATCGTCCTGCGGCACAAATCCGATAACGCCGTTCAGCATCTCCTTCTCGGTGTAGATGTTGTAGCCGTTGATAAGAATCTCGCCGCTCTGCGGTTGCAGATTGCCGTTGAGCACGTTGAGCAATGTCGATTTACCAACACCGCTACCGCCCATAATACCGATAAGCTCGCCGCCCTGCTCGCAGAAGTTGAAGTTGTGCAAGCCGTTCTTGCTGCCCTTGAATCGGAACTCAACATCTTTGGCCGTGAACACCACTTTTTCGGCGTTCATTGCGTTGATGAACTTCGAAACAATGTCGCTGTAGTAGATTGAGCCGAGGCGCGGGCTGCGGATGGCCGAGCCTTTAGGCAGCATGTAAGTGCGGTTGAGCATAATGCTGTGGCCGTTCAGGTAGAGGTCGGTCTCGCCGATATATCGGAAAGCGTATGCGTTGATCGACGGTAGGAAGAGAATCATAACCCGACCGTCCAATTCTTTGAATTTCAGATGTTTGACTTCCGCAACGGTCGATTCGTTGTTTTTGTCGAGAATCAGCACGTTCTCCTTATGCGGAATTTCCTCAACTTTCGGATTGAGAGTGAAGGCGTAGCAGTTGTAATACTCGTCTTCGGGTATATTAAAGATGTCCGACACTGTTTTCACAAAGTCGAGCTCCTGTTCGGTTATGTCGGCGTCGAAGCAGATGAATTCGAGCAACTGCAGCAGCACCAGCAGCTTCTGGTCCTGTTTCAGCTCGCCGTTAATCTGCTCGCAGATGCGCAGCACCTTCACCGAGTTGAGCGATGTGCGTTTGCGCTCGCCTGTGCCGTCGTCTTTCTTGACACCGCCGCCGCGCTCCTCAAGATACTTGTCGAACAGCAGCAGATATTCGGTAACCTGCTCTGAACTGAGCATCAGTTTCAGATATGACTCAACAATAGAGCGCGATTTCTCGTTCACTCCCTCTTTGTTAGCTGTGGCAATGATGGCAAAAAGCTGCATCAGAGCCTTAAGAATGGATTCACTCATAAATTAGCCTAATAAACAGCGTAAAAAAACAAAAAAAATCGATTGCCTCAAAAATTAATTGCTGATAGGCGTGCGGAGTGTTTTGTGCGGCTGATTCAAAGCTCGTATTTCAATTGTCGATTCCCGGTCCGAGTTATCGGAAATTTTAATGATACTACGGCTACTTCTGGATTGTTTATTATAGGTAATGGCTCTGGTCCTTCAACCAGAACAAACGCCGTTGTTGTTTACAAAAGTGGCAATATGACAGTAAATGGCAAAATTACTCATGGTGGTTTGATTAGTTCGTCAGACATTCGCTTGAAAAAAGATATTCAGCCGCTTGAAGGAGCATTGGATAAAGTGCTGAAATTGAGGGGTGTATCGTTCTATTGGAAGAACAAGGAGGAAATGGCTGCGGCTCGTGGCAAAGATGTCAACAACTTCAGCTACGGCTTCGATAGCGAGAAGCAGATTGGTGTTATCGCCCAAGAGATTGAGAAGGTTGTGCCAGAATTGGTAGTAACTGATAATGACGGTTTTAAAGCTGTGAAATACGAAAACCTAACACCACTACTCATCGAAGCCATCAAAGAGCAACAAACCATTATAGAAAAGCAGCAGAAAGAAAATGATGAGATGAAGGCCAGGATGGAGAAAATGGAGAAGATGCTGGAAGAATTGCTGAAAAAACAATAGTGTAGGGACGCACCGCATGTGTCCGCAACATAACCAGCCCCCAAGGGGCGTCATAACATAGGCAGGGGCGTAAGCCCCTGTTTTGTTACCCACCAGCAAACAGAACCCGGAACGGGTGGCACACAAAAATGGAATGTGTCACGCCTTCGGCGTTTTTTTGGTTGCGCCCTGGCGGGCGGTTTGGCTCTAACCAAATTTATCCAAACCAACCCAAATCTTGTATTCGGATTCGTTTGGTTAGAGATAAAATCCTAAAAATCAATTTTTTATAAATAATTGTCTGAAAGGCAATATTATCATAACCGCGGGTAAGCGAAGCGCAACCCGTGGTATCGACACTCTCAAGAATACAGTCTGAAAGACTGAACCTTCTAAAGTTCACTCTTTCAGAGTGTTGTTCTACATGGCGTTTCGGCCGGAGGCTGCATTTCGCTTGCAACCGGTTATGCAGATACAGTTTTTCGGACTGCGTTATTTTCAGTTGGTTGTTATACAATGGCCTCTAAATTTTGCTATAATTTTTCGCGAAGCGATACCACGCAAAAACATTTCCGTGTTTTTTGCGCGTTCCGTTATTTAGAAATGCCACAGACAAAATAGTCGGGATTTTTAGAACACCCAGAAAGTCACTCCCACCGAAAATGGATATAGCTCGGGACCCTTGCCGTCGGAGAACAGAGACGTCATGTTGGCGCGCGCATAGATGCCTATCTCATCTACCAATACTTTGGCTATAAGATTGTAACCGAACATGTTCTGACAGAAATTCGAATGGTTTCTCTCCTTTTTTTCGCCCGTCGATGTTTTCATTTTCGTATTCGACCATACAAGCAAATTGCCCTCAACTCCGGCCAGAACGCTAAGTCCGCGGTATTGAACCTCAAGTGCGACAGGCACGGTCAGATACGTGTTGGTGAGTTTGCTTTTCTTGTATGGATTGGCTGTGTCGGAAAAGTGTACCAGGTGACCGTCCACTTTATCGAGCTTGAGTTTTTTGTCAGAGAACGTGTAAAAGTCGATTTTGGCCCCGACACCCACTCCCATTCCTAACTTGAAACGCTGCTGCGAGATGATTGGCAAACCGGAGGAATTGCAAAACGCCAATTGGAAACCGCGGCTAAGGTCCATATAGCTGGCACTGTTGTCTAATTCGACCGAGATAGGCTCCGATGCGAAATTGGCTATGCCAAAATCGATTGCCGACAGGCTCGAATTGAAATGGCGGTATTTTTTCGGCTTCGGTTGCGCCGATCCGGAGCTGCCGTTCGCATTGCTCTGATAATAATTCTGTTGGAAAGGCGAGCGCTGTTCGTCATCGTAGAAACTCTGGTCGAAGTTGCTGCGGTCTTTGATGAAGTGGATTCCCGAAGCGTCGAAAATCACATCGCGCTTTCCGAAATGGTATGTTTTGGCCGTTGTAGTGTCGGTGCGCATGTTGAGTGAATCGCCCGAAAAACTGTTTTCGTCCGTTCCGGCCGGTTCGGCGTATAGCGTTGCCGCTGATAGCATTGCGGCACACACCATTAACGATTTTGTTAGCATTTTCATCAGGTTTTTAGTTATTTAAATCAGATTATCGCAAGTTATTCTTTAAGTGTTAGAGGCACAGGCTTATTCCAGCCGAATAGGGATAAAGCTCGGGTCCTTTGCCGTCGGTGAACAGAGGCGTCATGTTGGCGCGCACAAAAATTCCCCAGCCGTCGAATCCGATTCTGCCCACAAGGTTGTAACTGAACAGATTCATGTTCAAATTGGCGCGGTTCTTCTCCTTCTCGCCCGACTCGGTTTTCATCTTTGTCTTCGACCACATCCGCAAATTGCCCTCAACTCCGGCCTGGATAATCAATCCGCTGTAACCCATCGGTTGAATCTCGAGAACCACGGGAACCATCAGGTAGGTGTTGCGCAATTTGCTCTTGGCGTAGGCTTTCGACGAGTCGGCAAAATGAGTCAGATGCCCGTTGCTGTCTTTGCCAAGTTTGAGGTTTTTGGTTGAGAACGAGTAGCAGTCGTGCTTCAGACCAATACCGATGCCAATGCCCAGATGGTCTTTAACGATAGGCAGCGCAGTCTCGGCAAGACCTATACTGAAATGGAAACCACGGTTTAGGTCGAGGTAACTCAAGCTGTCATCAATAGCCACCGACAGTTGCTTCGAACTGAAGCGCGACGCTCCCAGGTCGATAGTTGAAAGGTGCGGGTGGAACTTGTCGCTTCCGACATAGTTGGTGAATTTAAAATTGTAGTGGTCACCATTGTCGCCGTCATCCGACAAGTATCTGTCTTTGATAAAATGAACCTCGTTGTTGTTGACAATAACCTCCCGGCGTCCGAAACTGTAGTAGCGGCTGACGGTGTCAGTTTTACTTTGTTTGACTGAAACAGAGGTTGAGTCGTTCGGTGCGGGCTCGGCAAAAACCGAAGTTGCTGTCATCAGAGCCGCGCATGCCATCGATAGTTTTGATAAAATTTTCATAATAATTCGTTTTTAAAGTCGAAAAATGTCGCGGCGAGCATCGTCGCCGGCTGTTTTCTTAATTTTTACACTCTAATGACGCTGCAAAAAAACGAATGTTACATGTAATTGACATGAAAAATGACCCGCCGTTCAAAAAAAACATCATCTAATAAGGCACAACCGTAGTATTTATGGAACAAACCCTTACTTTTACCATCATAAAAACGATATGGTAAACAGGATTTTTAATTACATATCAATAATTTTTCATCCGATATTTCTGACTTCGTTGGGAATGGCCTTCATTATGAGTCAGTTGATGTCGGGAACCATATTGGCACACTGGATGATAATAGCCTTCTGTGCCGGATATACCATATTGTTACCACTGGCTTTCATTGGTTTTGCAAAACTCATCGGGTACGTCGACAATATTAAAATGCGCCGTCGTCGCGAGCGTGTTTTTGTGCTTGTTGTTACAGCGGTGTGCACATTCTCGTTCGCACACGTTCTCAGCAACTGGCACGCTCCGGTAGTTATGCATGCTTTTGTGATGGCTATTGCCATAACGCTTGCCATTGCCGCGTTTGTTTCCATTTTCACACGTGTCAGTCTGCACACTCTGGGCTGGGGCGGGTTCACAGCAATGATTTCGTATCTCTCGTTCACTCACCCCGACATGTCGGTGGCCCTGGCTCTTACTGTGCTGGCGTCGGGACTGGTTGGAACGGCGCGGCTCAAACTCGGCGAGCATACTCAACTGCAAGTCTATTCGGGCTATACAATAGGATTTATAACTGTTTGGACAACCTTCATAATCAGTTTGTTATGACAAAAAAACAACAACCCGCCAAAAAGTCGCGCGATAAGAAACCGGCTGGCGACAACAAGAAATCGCTTACAGGCCGCGTCCTTTCAATTTTCAGTCAAAACGAAGGTAGATTGCTCAATTACAAGCAGTTGTCGAAACTGATGGGCATTACCGACGAGGCTACTCGCAAGCTGCTCAACACCTGCCTGAACGAGTTGGCTGCCAATGGTGACCTTGACGAGCCGTCGCGCGGAAAATTCCGCATGACGCAGAAATCGGCCTACATCACGGGCACTGTCGATATGACGTCGAGCGGTGCGGCTTTTGTGGTTTCCGAGGAGTTCGACGGCGATGTTTACATCACGGCCAACAATCTGCACCACGCACTTAACGGCGATTTGGTGAAGGTGTTTGTTTATGCCGACCGCAGCCGCAGACACGTTGAGGGCGAGGTTGTTGAGATAATCAAGCGCAAACGCGAGCTGTTTGTGGGCATTGTCGAGGTGTCGAAGCACTTTGCATTCCTGGTGCCCGACCGTTCACAGATGCCTTTCGACATATTTATTCCACTCGACAAGATGAAGGATGCCAAGCGCGGACAAAAGGCTGTGGCACGTATTGTTGAATGGACCGAAAAACAGAAGAATCCGATTGGCGAGATTGTTGAGGTTCTAGGCAATCCGGGCGACAACAACGCCGAGATGCACGCCATTCTGGCCGAGTTCGGGCTGCCATACCGCTTCCCGAAGCGTGTTGAGGAGGCTGCCGCCGAAGTTGATGAGACCATATCGGAGCAGGAGATTGCCCGTCGGCGCGATTTCCGCTCAGTCACAACCTTCACCATCGACCCTGCCGATGCCAAGGATTTCGACGACGCCATCTCGTTCCGCCGCCTTGCCGACGACCGTTTCGAGGTGGGCGTGCATATTGCCGACGTGACTTTCTACGTGCGCCCCAACACGGCTCTCGAGAAAGAGGCTTATCAGCGTGCCACATCGGTCTATCTGGTTGACCGCACGGTGCCAATGCTGCCCGAAAAACTGTCGAACAAGGTCTGCTCGCTTCGTCCGAACGAGGAGAAACTCTGCTTCTCGGCTGTTTTTGAGCTCGATGCCGATGCCAACGTGCTCTCTCAATGGTTCGGCCGCACGGTCATCAATTCCGACCACAGGTTTGCGTACGAAGATGCGCAACAGGTGATTGAGACCAAGCAAGGTCCGCTTGCCGATGAATTACTGATACTCAACGATCTGGCGCAGAAAATGCGCAAAAAACGTTTCGCTGCCGGTGCCATATCGTTCGAGCGCAGCGAGGTTAAGTTCCAACTCGACGAGGAGGCCCGCCCAATAGGTGTCTATCTGAAGGAGCAGAAAGAGGCCAACCAGCTCATTGAGGAATTCATGCTGCTGGCCAACCGCAAGGTGGCCGAGTTTGTGGGCAAACCCGCTGAGGGCAAGGGCAAACGCACGTTTGTCTATCGTATCCACGGCGAACCCAACAGCGACAA
>JAGCFC010000184.1 GCA_017650325.1 Salinivirgaceae bacterium
GGTACTGAAATTAAGAGGCGTATCGTACTATTGGAAGAATGCTGAGGAGTTGGCGGCCATCAATGGCAAAGAACTCTTCGGATTCGATGACAAGAAGCACATTGGCGTTATTGCTCAGGAAGTTGAGGCCGTTGTGCCCGAGCTGGTTGTAACTGGCAAAGATGGCTTCAAGTCTGTGACATACGAGAACATTGCTCCACTTTTGATTGAGGCCATCAAAGAGCAGCAAGCAGAGATAGAGGAGCTGAAAAGCGTCAAAGCAGAAAATGAGGCAATGAAAAAAGAAATGGCCGAAATGAAGAAGATGCTGGAGGAATTGATGAAGAAATAAAAAGGATTTTTTCATAATGTAGTGGAAAAAGGCCACAGCCGTGAGGTTGAGGCCTTTTTATTTAGTAAACCAGTCAAAATGGTCACATGTCGTAAAAAGCCTGGGGCATGAAATAATTCAGTGGGAGATGACCCGCAAAAAAGATATGCCTAACGGCTGCAAACGGGAGTGTGAGTCATGCGTTAGCCGCACATTTTCCAATCATTCCAAAAAATATGTCCCTGAAACAATAAATTACTATATTCGCACGCTTTTAATTCGGGTTAACCGAGCACTTATAATTGTAATTTAAAAAGGACATATATATGAGAAAGACAATCAGTTCTGTTATTCTTGCGCTTTGCGTGGCTTTAACATTCTACAACTGTGAGTACCGCGACGACTTGCTTGGCAATTGGAAAGGGCCATCACAAATCAACTCAAACGGGCGTGGTGGAGCATCGTGCTTCGTTATTGATGACAAGGCTTATTTTGTTGGAGGACGCGGTTATATAAAAAGCGAGGCTTATTTTCTCGATACATGGCAGTTCGATCCAGATCACAACTCATGGACTCAGTGCGCTTCGGTTCCCGCCGAAAAGGGCCGTTACTATGGCGTGGCTTTTGCCGCTACTGGTGCCGATGGTAAAATAAAGGGCTATTATGGAACCGGACTCGGCAAATCGGGCGAGCTGTTCAAAGATTTCTATGAGTTTGATCCGCTTGGAACAACCCAGGTGTCGTCAACAACCGGAACCAAAGATTACCCCGGTGCATGGACAGCTACTGACTCACTCCCGGGCGAACCCATCTATGGAATGGTTGGTTTCGCTATCAATGGTGTGGGTTATGTAGGCGCAGGCAACACCAAGAACCAGGGCTATGCCAATACCTATTACTCTTACAATCCGTCGAACCCAGATGGCGAGAAATGGCAGATTGTTGAGCATATCAACCCGGCCAAGCGTTGCTACGGCAGCGTGTTTGTTATCGACGACCGTGCCTACATTGTGGGCGGAGTCAGCAACGGCTCGCTTGTACACGACTTTGAGCGTTTCGATCCAAGTATCGAAAAAGGCGAGTACCGCTGGTATAAAATCACTCAGGATTTTGAGGACGACTATCGCAGCAGCAAATACACCAAAGTTTACCGTCAGCAGGCGGCTGCGTTCGCCATCAACGGACGCGGTTATTTGTGCTGTGGACAGACTGCCGGATCGAAGTCCGATGTATGGGAGTACATTCCACTGGTTGGCCGCGACAAAATGGGCGTTTGGCATGAGGTCTGCTCTTTCGAGGGATCGCAGCGCTACGCATGCCAGGGATTCGCAACGTCGAAGGGTATTGGTTATGTTGGAACAGGCATGATTGGTACTGGCAAAGACCAGTTCTATGATGATATTTGGGAATTCTGCCCTCAGGAGGATTATGACAAGCGTCCTGACCGTTAGTTTCCCGCAGCCGAAGGCATGAAAAGGGAAATCTATGGTTTCCCTTTTTTGGCTTTTAACGGATAAACACATTAAAAACTCTTTCCCGACAATGAGGAAAACTCTATATAAACTCACACTGTCAGTCTTGATTGCAACCGTGTTCTGCGCTTGCGATGACGACACCTATTACGGAAACTGGCGCTCGGTATCGACTCTGAACGCCAAGGGCCGTGCCAATGCCGCATCGTTTGTAATCGACAGCAAGGCTTATGTGGTGGGCGGCTACGGGTTCTATTATGTGCCGACTTATTTCAATGCCACATGGGAGTTCGATACCGAGGATTATTCGTGGCGTGAGCGTGACTCTCTGCCAGGCCTGCCGAGGCGTGCCGGATCGGCTTTCTCCATCAACGGAAAGGGCTACTATTGCGGCGGTATAGGTGCCGACGGCGAATACTATAGCGACTTGTTTGAGTTCGATCCTGAAAAGGAGCCTGGCTCGCAATGGACCAAACTGGTGGCCGACTCTTTTCCCGATGGCGGTTTTTACGACGGCATCGGATTTGCCATCAACGGCAAAGGCTATGTTGGATCAGGCATTACATTATTTCACGGCACGTCGGGCAGTTACTTCTGTTTCGATCCGTCGAAACCCGAGGGCTCGCGCTGGAGCAAGGTTGAGTCGGCAAGCGGTGCTGCAGAGAGGCGCGGTGCAAGTGTGTTTGTCATCGACGACTGCGCGTACATTATCGGTGGACGCAGCAACGATTATCGGGTGGCTTCGTTTGAGCGCTATAATGCTTCAACCGACGAGTTCAGTGTAATAAGTAACAACATGGTTGCCGACTACAACATCGACCTTCTCTATCGCTACAATGCTTCGGCGTTCAGTATAGGAAACGACGGATACTTGACCTGCGGTGTGAAGTTCACAGGCGAGGTTTTGCGCGACACATGGCGCTACACACCAGATGGCGGTATCGGTCACTGGCAGTTGATTGGTGATTTTGAAGGACCAAACCGTTATTCGGCCACTTGTTTTGTTGCCGGGCGAAATGCATTCCTGCTCTGTGGCCAAAATGGCAATTTCTCGACTAGTTACAAGGACGATGTATGGCTTTTCTGTCCCGATGAAAAATACCATCGTCAACCAACAAAATAAAAAAGACTGACCAATGCCTGCCAATATTTTCGACATCGTAGTTCTGGTTTTAATCGGCATAGCGGCCGTGACGGGCTTTTTCAAAGGCTTGATAACCATGCTTACATCGCTTGTGGCCATTTTGCTCGGCGCGTGGCTCACAATGAAGTTCTCGTACGTCACGGGCGGATTTCTGCAGGCGCACTTCAATTTCAACGAGCAGTATGTTACTGTGGCTTCGTTTGTCATCACATTTTTGATTGTTGTTGTGGGCGTTCATCTGCTTGGTCGTACCATTAGCAGCCTTGTCAAGGCTATTTCGCTCGGCTGGGCCGATAAGATTTTGGGTGTTGTGTTCAGTGTGTTGCGCAGTGCGTTCATTATCAGCGCTATTGTGTCGGCGCTTAACTCGTTTGGCCCGGCTTCGTCCATTTTCAGCGAGGAGATGAAGGAAGAGAGCGTATTGTTCAACAAGATTGCCCCGATTGCCCCGTTTGTATTCAAGCAGCTCAACTTTAATCTGGGCGACCATATCCCGACAGTACCGTCGAACATTGGCGACATTCTGCCCGAAGACTCGAAAATTTTATAAAACCGATATATCATTTAAAATCATACACATACAATGAATTTCATAGAAGAATTGACATGGAGAGGCATGATTCATCAGATGATGCCCGGAACAGAGGAACTACTTGCTAAAGAACAAGTTACGGCATATTTGGGAATCGACCCTACGGCCGACTCGCTTCACATTGGCCACCTTTGCGGTGTTATGATGCTGCGCCACTTCCAACGCTGTGGCCACAAGCCGCTGGCTTTGATTGGCGGTGCAACGGGAATGATTGGTGACCCATCAGGCAAAAGCCAGGAGCGCAACCTGCTCGACGAGGAGACACTGCGCCACAACGTTGCCTGCATTAAAAAGCAACTGTCGAAATTCCTTGATTTTGACAGCGATGCGCCAAACCGCGCCGAACTGGTGAACAACTACGACTGGATGAAGGATTTCACCTTCCTCGATTTTGCCCGTGAGGTGGGCAAGCATATCACCGTTAACTATATGATGGCAAAAGATTCAGTGCAGAAGCGTCTTAACGGTGAGGCTCGCGATGGTCTGTCGTTTACCGAGTTCACTTACCAGCTGCTTCAGGGTTACGATTTTCTGTACTTGAACGAGCATAAAAACTGCAAGCTGCAGCTTGGCGGTGCCGACCAATGGGGTAACATCACCACTGGCTCTGAGCTTATTCGCCGAACCAATGGAAATGAGTGCTTCGCGCTTACCTGCCCGCTTGTGACTAAAGCCGACGGCGGTAAATTCGGCAAGACCGAGAGTGGCAACGTATGGCTCGATCCTGTCCGCACATCGCCTTACCAGTTCTATCAGTTCTGGATTAACACGTCGGATGCCGATGCCGAGAAATACATCAAGATTTTCACCACTCTTTCGAAGGAGGAAGTTGACGAACTGATTGCCGAGCAAGCCAAAGATCCGGGGCTTCGTCCGCTGCAAAAGCGTTTGGCTAAGGAAGTTACCATTATGGTTCACTCGGAGGCTGACTACAATATGGCTGTTGAGGCATCGGGCATTCTGTTTGGAAAATCGACCAAAGACAACCTCTTGAAACTTGACGAGCGCACGTTCCTTGAGGTGTTTGCCGGCGTGCCTACATATGAGATCAGCAAAGCCGAGCTTGCCGGTGGTATCGGTGTTATCGATCTGCTGACCGATAAAGCTCCCGTTTTCCCGTCGAAGGGCGACCTGCGGCGCAACATTCAAGGAGGCGGTGTATCTCTTGACAAAGAGAAAGTTACCGATCCTAACTTGATTGTGAACGACTCGTTCCTGCTCAACGGCAAATATCTGCTGGCGCAAAAAGGCAAGAAGGATTATTCGCTGTTGATTGCGAAATAGTACAAAGCCTACGGAGGCTTACTATCTGAACAAATCGCCTATGTAATGCATTACGTGGGCGATTTTTTTTGCCATACACCTGCAAATTGCTAACTTGCAACCAAAGGAAAACCAAGATAATATGCTGCGTAAACTTCTGAAACACATTATATTACTTGTCAATCTTGTGTTTGTGGCGTTAATGCTTGTGGCAGGGGCGGCACGGTGGCTCAATCCGGCTGAGCACACTGCCATTGCGCTCATGGGACTTGGGTTTCCGATTCTGCTACTTATAAATGTGGCGTTTATTGTCTGGTGGATTGTTTGCCGCAAATGGCTTTTACTACTGCCGCTTGCCGCCATTGTTCCGTTTGTGCCAAGTTATATCGATTTCCCGCTTGGTGGCGATAATGAAGCTGCCAGCAACCGGCAAATCAGAATTTTATCGTACAACGTTCACAATTTCGGATTGCACGCCCGCCCTAACCATATACAGGAGATGAAGGAAATAATGGAGTTTGTGGGGTGTGAAAACCTCGATATTGCCTGTTTTCAAGAGTATAGTAGCGGCGACAATACACTGCCTGTTCATCAGGCGTTGCGCAAAATCTTCAAATACAGTCATCTGAAGGTCAGCAAGAGTCCATACGCCTATGGCGATGTCAGTGACGGTCTGGCAACATACAGCAACTTTCCCATTGTTGGTGGCGATTTTGTAAGATCAGACGGCGAGACCGACAATGTTATCATTTACACCGATATTGCCATTGGATCCGACACTGTCCGTGTGATCAACTGCCATTTGCAGTCGTATAAGTTTTCGGCTTCGGAGTACGATTTTATCGAGAAGGTGAACTCGCTCAACTCCGACGTTTACGATAAAACAAAGCAGAACGAGACCCGTGCGGGGCTGCGTAGTGTTTATAAAAGGATGCGGAAAGCCTACGAGTGGCGTGTAAAGCAGGCACGCACTCTTGCCAATCTAGTCGGCGAATCACCCTATCAGGTTGTTGTATGCGGCGATTTCAATGAGACGCAGTCATCATACATCTACCGTCTAGTTAGTCGCAACCTTCACGACTCACAGCGTGTGGCAAGCACCGGCTGGCGCAATACTTACCGCAGGTTCGTGCCGGGCATCCGTATCGACTACATTCTCTATTCGGGTCGCATGAAATGCCGCAGTTGCAATGTGCCTCAGGTCGATTACTCCGATCACAGACCGGTGGTGGGCGAGTACCAGTTTTGAGAAATCAAGTGAAGATTATCATTTCTGGGTATTTAAAACCATGACATACACACAGTTTTTGTGTCATCGGTGAAGTAAAACGCTTGGTAAGTAGAGTTTTCCAAACTATTCACTTATGGCAAAACCCGCAGAATCTGCCAAATATTTGTTTACCTTTGTGTAAATTATGTTTTTTAAAAGAATCATGACTAAGATATTTGTGAGTTCTATCTGATAATTATTACTGAATTTCTGGTAGTTATTTTGTAAATATTTGATGTGAGACCTCCGATTTTGAAAATGCTAAACAGTTGATTATGAAAAGGATTTTAGGAATGGGCAATGCCCTAGTCGATATTATGACAACACTCCCCAGCGACAGCGTGTTGGCCGATTTTAATCTGCCCAAAGGCAGTATGCAGCTTGTTGATAGCGAATTGTGCGAAAAAATCCACAACCGTGTAGAGTGCTACAATCCGAAACTGACGGCCGGAGGCTCGGCTGCCAACACCATCCACGGCTTGGCGCACCTTGGCGTGCCGTGCGGCTTTATTGGAAAAACAGGCAGCGACAAGTTGGGTAACCTTTTCCTTCAGGATCTTACCAACTCAGGCGTCACGCCACATCTGCTTGGCAGCAAGTCGGCCACGGGACATGCCATTGCTCTTGTCTCGCCTGACTCGGAGCGCACGTTCGCAACCCACTTGGGCGCTGCAGTCGAACTCACAGCCGCCGAGATTGACGCGGAAGTTTTCGAACAATACGATTATTTCTATATTGAAGGATATCTGGTTCAAAATCATGACCTTATAGAGACGGCCGTAAAAACCGCACGTAAGTTGGGCATGAAGGTGGCTATCGACCTTGCAAGTTATAATGTGGTTGCTGATAATCTCGATTTTCTGCGCCGCATTTCGAAAGAATATGTCGATGTGATTTTTGCAAACGAGGAGGAAGCAAAGGCCTTTACTGGCAAGGAAGCCGAGGCTGCGGCTGAAGAGATTGCCGGAATGTGCGATATTGCTGTGGTTAAAGTTGGCAAGCGCGGATCGATAATCAGACAGGGTGGCAATGTGTACCGCACAGGCATTATTGACGCCAATTGCATAGATACCACCGGCGCCGGCGACCTTTACGCTGCGGGATTCATGTACGGACTTGCTTCGGGTTACAGCCTTGACCGCTGCGGACGGCTCGGTGCTTTGCTGTCGGGCAAGGTTATTGAGAATCTTGGTGGGCAGATTTCATCCGAAGGATGGAATTTCATTGACAGAGAATTAAAGAATATTTGAAATCCTTATACAATTGCACTCTAGTGTGTTAGGAATCGACAATTAAAGGAAAAGTGGAATGGCGTCTTTTGCGAGAATAGCGGCAACCATAGGTTTTACACTGACTCTGCTCGGCGGCAATGTGCATGCGCAGTCTCTCGAGTATCGTTTCAGTTTCGAGGTCGAAAGCCACGCCGCTCTTGACAGCTTGTCTGATAGAATATCAATCGACAAAGTTGAAGGCAGCCATGTGTGGGCTTACGCCAATTCCGAAGAGATGGAATGGTTTTTGCAAACAGGCATCAGTTTTGAACTGTGTTCCGACAAAAGCTCTGAAAAGGCCATCCCAATGGGGGCATCTGTCGCACAAATGCAAAATCTCGACCGCTACCCAACATATCCAGTTTACGATACGCTAATGCGGAATTTCGAACGCGATTATCCGCAGTTGTGCCGGCTTGAGGTTGTTGCCACATTGCCGTCGGGGCGGCAGATACTGGCTCTGAAAATATCCAACAATGTGGAGATTGATAACACTACAAAGCCCGAGGTGCTATGCACCGCAACAATGCATGGTGACGAGGGAATCTGTGCAACTACGGCGCTCAATTTTTGCAATCATATGCTTAGCAGCTACGGAACCGACAGCAAAGTCAACCGTTTGTTGGACAGCATCGAATTTTGGGTAATCCCAATTCTCAATCCTGACGGAATGTATAATGGCAGCAACAATTCGATAAGTGGGTCGACGCGCTCGAATAATAACTCATATGACTTGAACCGAAATTTTCCACATGTCGACGGCACCAGTGGCAACACTTTGCAGCCCGAGACCATAGCAATGATGGAATTCTTCGGCAATCATCATTTTTCACTTTCTACAAACCTGCACGGTGGCAACGAGTGTTTCAACTATCCGTGGGATACATGGGATGAAAAATACTGGAAGGACCGCATAGCCGCGGATGAAGACTGGTGGCAACTGGTAGGTGGCGCTTATCGCGATACTGCCCAGCATAATAGTGCAAGCGGTTATTTCGATGATGGATGCGGCCATTCGGCCAACGGACTTACTCGTGGTTACAGTTGGTACAAGGTCAAAGGTGGGCAACAGGATTGGGCAAATTACTTTATGCACTGCCGTGAGGTTACCATTGAGGTATGTGGATCAAAAGAGCCGACATCGACAACCACCATCGCCAACATCTGGAAGTATAACAAAAACTCCATGTTGAACTTCTACGCCGAGAGTTTGAACGGTGTGCGCGGAACGGTAACAAATGCCGCGGGGCAGCCGCTTGCAGCCCGTATCACCATTGCAGGACATGACATCGACAACTCATGGGTGGAAACCGATATTCGTGCAGGTGACTATCACCGATTTTTGAAAGGCGGCACTTACAGTCTGACGTTCGAGGCGGAAGGTTATGAGACACAAACAATTGATAATGTTGTGGTTGTTGACGGGAAACCAACATGGCTCAATGTTGTAATGGTGACGGGACAGCACAAACTAACTGTCAGCACCAATTCTGTCAGCATCTCGTTGCCCGCAATGTCAACAGCAGCAAGTAAGATAGTAATTGCCAACATAAGCAAGTTCGATGACGAATATGCGTTGACAACATCGGGTAATGCCGATTGGCTAACATTTGACAAGTATGGACAAGCATTGCCGAAGGGTAAAACAGACACGCTTACAGCAACCATAAGCAGTTGCTGGCTCGATGATGGTGTTTACTCCTCGGTGGTGCGGTTAGAGTCGGTTAGCCAGACCATCACAATCAACTTCAGCCTGACGGTTAACAGCAATCCGGTTGAAATGAAATTGACATCGCTGCCACTCAAATACAATTACAGCATTGGTGACTCCCTTAACCTCGACGGGGCGGTAATAGAACTGAAATACTGCAATGACTCTATAGTTTCCATTGCCCTTGCAAAAGAGATGGTTAGCGGGTTCGACAGTGAAACGGTTGGCCTTAAAACCCTTACAGTGGATATTGGCGGCCAGAAGGTCTTTTTCAACATTATTGTTCTCGAAAAGACCGTTCAGCCTTCCGTACCCGCCGAATTGCAAAGCGTGGTTATTACTGCGTTGCCCGACAAACGAGTTTATAATGTCGGTGATGATTTTGACCCGAGCGGGGGCTTATTGACCTTGACTTTCAGCAATGACTCAACGGCTGTTGTGCCAATGGAAAACGCTCTTGTCAACGGCTTCAGCAGCAAGCAGGATGGCATTGTGCTCCTGACTGTTAAGTATGGCACATTTACGAATGTGTTTACTATAAGTGTGGTAAGAGCTGAGGATAAGAAACCATATGTTGTGTCGGCTGAGCTTACATCTCTGCCTATAAAATTGGAGTACAACATTGGTCAGACGCTCGATTTGAGTGGTGGTCAACTCACAGTAACCTACAGTAACGACTCTACATCAGTCATGGCTTTGCAAGGCAGCATGATCAGCGGTTTCAGCAGTGACTCTGCAGGAATACAATGGGTAACGGTTTCTTGGAATAATACAATTAATGCGTTCTGTGTCAGCGTTGTTGATGATACCAATTACACGAAAATAACCGATACGCTTGATGCCGCACCTTCGATTTATGTGCGGGAAAATACAATAGTGATTGAAAACGCTGATGCCGCAGTTGCCGTTTACAATCAGGCAGGCAGGTGCGTAGCCCAGCGTCCCCGAAGTTCGTCAATCATCCGAATCGCGGTAAGCGAAAGCGGTGTATATATTGTCAGAATGGGCCGCACAGCACAAAAAGTCGTCATTTATTGACAACTTTGCTCAAGCAAGCGATAAGTTGAACTATCGTTTTTCAACTTCTCTGACAAAATTGAACGGGTAGCGCAGCATCTTCGAAAAACCAAGTCCGGCCTCATACATGTCATCATCGTCTTCAGAGAAGAACCAGTTGAAAACCAGCGTGTTTTTGTTGTCGGAGGCAAGAGGTTTGAGTTGCACCATAATGTCAAACAGATATTTGGTCGAAGCCGTGTTGAAATACTTTAGTTTGAAACTGATGCTTGTGTCAGAGTTTGGATCTTTCAGATAGTTGTCGAGCCAGGCAATTATGTTGTCATAAAATTTCCGTGCGTTTTCTGGAATTGAAGTGCCGGTAATTGTGAATTTTCCTGTCGAGGGATCGAACACTATTTCAGGCGTGTCCTCTGTGCCATTGATAATTAACGGTGTCATTGATAATTAGTTTTTTGATAGTTTTTTCAGATGAAAACTCATCCGCACAAATTTAAATTTTGTTCTGAAATATCACCTATCGTATTTAATATGTCGATGATTTTTTGCCATTCTTATAAAAATGGAGCAAAATAAATTTATTGAACAAACCTAATTTTGTACTTTTCAGCGCAGAAAAATAGGGTTTTATAAAAGGTGTATAGCCATGATGTTAAGTAAGCGCATATTGCTGATAATGACAAGCCTCGCCTTGACTGTTACGGGTTGCCGGCAGAAGGAGGAGGTTGACCTAATATTGAAGAATGCAAAAATCTATACAGTCAATAATAGTTTTTCTGTTGTTCAGGGTGCGGCCATACGCAACGGCAAGTTTGTGGCTGTGGCCAGCGACGCCACCATCAGCGCCCGCTACACATCGGACAGCGTTCTTGATTTGAAAGGCAAATTTGTGTATCCTGGTTTCATCGATTCGCACGCTCACTTTATGCAGTACGCTCTGTCGCTGGCGCAAGTCGATCTCGATGAGGCCGAAAGCATCAACAGCGTCCTCAACAAACTGCTCGATTTCAAGAAAAAACACGAGGGGCAGTGGATTGTGGCGCGCAACCTGGCCTATACATCGTCTGACGATTGTGTTATTCCCGACAACACCATTCTTAACAGGCAATTTGAGGATACGCCAGTATTTATCTGGACAAAGGATTACAAGACAGCACTTGTCAACGACGCTCTGCTCAAGGCCGTAGGCCTTAAATACAAAGGCAACGGATATCTCACTAATGACCAGGCTCGCAATGTGTCAAAACAGTTGCCAGAGCCGACAAGAGACGAATTGGCCGAGCTCATCAAACGTGCTGAGCGAGATTGTTTCAATGTGGGAATAACATCAACAACCGATTTTGGCGCCACTTGTTCAAATTTGGAGCTGATAGACAGTTTACATAAAGCTGGTATTCTGCAGATACCCGTTTATGCAATACTCGAGCCATCGGCTGAGAACATGGCACGCTATATCAGCAAAATGCCGGTTCAAACCGATAAACTGAAGGTTGTGTCGGTGGGAGTTGATATCGACGGACGGCTGTCGCAGCACAATGCTGTGATGCTGGCACCCTATACCGATCTGAATGTGAACGGGCAGCTGCGCGTCAGTCCCGACAGCCTGAAGCGCCTTTGCAAAACGGCATTTGACAACGGATTCCAGATGTGTGTTGGTTGCGTAGGTGACTCCGCCGCACGGCTGGCCTTGGAAACATACGCACGCATTCTTCCTCATAAGAACAATATGCGCTGGCGAATTGAGAATTTGCATCTGATTACCCGTCGCGACATGAAATATTTCAGCCATTTCAATGTCATTCCTTCGGTTCAGCCAACGCAGTATGAACTCAACAAGTCGTTCATGACCGACAATATCACCCGCAAACTAAAAAAGGAGGTTTTCGCTTGGAAGCAGATGCTTGGGCAGAACCAGGGAATTGTGAGCGGCAGCAACGCTCCATATGGTCCGCTCAAGCCGACTGAGATAATGTATGCGGCCATGAGTCAGAAAAAGCGTAAGACGCATAACAAGCAAAGCCAGAAAATGACACCGACGCAGACACTGAAATCGCTGACCATTTGGGCTGCATATTCACAGTTCGACGAGCAGCAGAAGGGTAGTATCGAAGTCGGGAAGTGGGCCGATTTTGTGGTTGTCGGTAAAAACATAACCACAATGTACCAGCCCGACCTTCCGCAAGTTGAGATAGAACAGACTTATCTGCGAGGAAAAAGGGTTAAATAATACAATTATTTTCAGATAATTAAAACAAGTTATATAATTCGATAGTTAAACAATTAAACATTCAGATTATGAAAAGATTTCTTTTGGCAGCAATGGTGGCGGCAGTATTCACGGGTGTCAACGCTCAGAATTTGAAGGTTGGCGATGACATGCCCAATTTCACA
Source organism: Salinivirgaceae bacterium (assembly GCA_017650325.1). GTDB lineage: Bacteria > Bacteroidota > Bacteroidia > Bacteroidales > SZUA-534 > RUG13583. Next base: position 12,442 of record JAGCFC010000184.1, read on the forward strand.
CTGCAGACAGTGAAAGGCGAAGACATGAGCCTGTCGCAATTCAAAGGCAAGATTGTGCTTATCGACTTCTGGGCATCGTGGTGCGGTCCGTGCCGCCGCGAAAACCCGAATGTGGTTGCCGCATACGAAAAATTCAAAGACAAAAAGTTTAAAAAGGGCAAAGGCAAAGGACTGGTGGTTCTGAGCGTGTCGCTCGACACTGACAAGGAGGCATGGGCAAAAGCCATTGCCGATGACGGACTGGTATGGGACACACACGTGTCGGATCTGAAAAAATGGAACGGCATTGCCAAGCAATTCGGCATCACCGGTATTCCAACTAATTTCCTTGTCGATGGTAAGGGCAAAATTGTGGGCATCGGCCTACGCGGCGAAAAACTTATGGATGCTCTTAAGAAACTATAGCTTTAGTTAGGAATTTAAACCTTGTCAGGGCGGTTGAGAAACAGGTGTTTGCCTGGATCCAGCCGCCTTGTTTTTTTCAAGAGCGGCATTGATGAGAGATTCTATTTAAGCATGCGCTCAATGTTGTTCCATAAATCGGCAGCCGATTTGTCCCACGAGAATTTTGAACGTTGAATCTTGGCGTTGGCAATCAAACGTGCGCGGAGCTCGGTATCGTCAGCCATTCGCGCCATGGCATTGGCGATATCATCGTCGGAGTGGGGATTGACTAGCAGTCCGGCATCACCGGCAACCTCAGGCATCGAGGTGCAGTTTGATGTAATAACGGGTACGTCGCAGTTCATGGCCTCAATAAGAGGAACACCAAACCCTTCGAGAAACGACACGAGAATGAGTGCATGAGCGCTTGCCACTACGCGGCTAAGTTCGACAGGCTGCAGTCGGCCAAGAAAAAGAACGTCGTCGGCATGGCGCATATGCTCCAATTCGTGGTCGATTGATGACATTGACCACATACACTCTCCAACGATTAGCAAACGCATGTTCGAACCTGAGCGTTCCTTGTAGATGTCGAACGCGCGGAGCATTCCTTCAACATTTTTGCGTTGGTTGAGCGAACCCACATACACAAAATACGGAAACCCGCCCGATAGCTTGTTGCGCACAGCCTGCTGCTCGTCGTCGGGCAGCGGAACAAATTCTGTTTTTATGCCATTGTACACAACATCAATTTTATCGGGATTAATGCCCCAAGTCTTCACAATGTCGGCTTTTGAGTATTCCGATACGGTGCCGAGCCTGTCGGCGTTGCGGGCGAATTGCGGGAAAAATTTGTTGTAGTACCGGTTGGTCAGAAAAGGCTGACTTTTGGTGTTGTGGACAAATCCTATGTCGTGAATCACATTGTAAGTCTTCACAGTCGGATGAGTGGGCATGTAGCCGTCGGTCGATAAAAAGATGTCGGCCTTATGATGGTGGATGATGCGCGGAATTGAGTATTCGAAACGTGCGTGCCAGAGTAATGGGTGCCGCGATGGCAGAAAAGTCTTGACAGGCAGCACATTGCTGGAATAGATGAACGACTCGTCCCAGTCACGGTCGAAAATGAAAATGAACTTATGCTCAGGATGGTTGCGGACCAGTCTCGACAGAACCTCGTCAGTGAAACTTCCAAGACCTTCGAGCTTGTCTTTGAGCAAAGTTTGAGTATTTACCGCAATAATCATTTCCCGTTATTTGACCGCAAAAGTAGTAGATAATTGATAAATGAATAGTAAAGGCCTTAATTTTTGGTTTACCGAATTAAAAAACAGGCTGTAGGGTAAAATGAGGCTTGAGTTTTTATCAAAATTGTCGCTTTTTTGGCATTTTTTCAGTAATTCTGCAAATCGAAAATTGAGTGATATGAAAGCCGGTAACATTTTGAAAATTATTGGAAAAACGAATGTCAAGACGTTTGGCGGACTCCTGATAGGGAATCAAATTAGAAGAATTACAACGATTGTGCTCTGTCTTTCGGCGGTTGTAAACGCCACTGCGCAGCGCAATGAGATTTCGTCGATGAGATGGGGAGCCGATTTCAATATCCACATCACCTTCAGCAACGATTCAACATCAATTCTCGATGTGCGCGGTCTGTATCACTCAACATCCACAATGCCTCAGATGGCTGTCGGGTCGGAGGAGGTTACCTACTACCCGGTAACACTCGATCCTGAGTTTGTAAATGCTTTGAAGAACAGACGTTTGGAATCGTTTGAAGATGACACTGCAACCATAAAATTCTCTGATACCGTGAGGGCAAAAACGCTTTGGAGCGCTTTGCATGGTGAGATAGGAGGCGGTTATATTCACTTTATCAATTGCCTGATTTACAGCCTCGAATCGAAAAGTTTGAATCTTTGGTCGCCTTTCTTCCGCAGGCCTGAATCGAATTGGAAACCAAATCCGATGACTGAGTCGTACCGTCGCACCAAGAATTGGAAATACTACTTCCCCGACAATCAGAAACTGGCTCAGAAAGAATATCTTACAAAACAGAAAAATGGCGAGTTGGGCGATATTCAGCTGCTGCCTAAATCGTTCATCACGCTTTTCCTAAATACAAACCAAAAACAGTACGAGCAGCTTATTGCCACTGGCGAAATCAACAAGGTGGCCATTATTGACATGATAAGGCTGCTGGTAAGCGCAAACTATCTTGGCGTCGATCAGATATCTCTCATCCAAGGTGCCGTGTCGAAATCGATAATGAAATATTCGATGAACAGTCTTCCGTCGGTTATTATTTTCGACGATTTTGACGCTGCAGTTGCCATGACTCTCGACCACGAAGGATACAAAATTGACAATGTGGTTTTTAATCATCAGGACGAACTCTCGGCCGACGAGATTGAACAGCGCATGCAACTTATGCAAGGTGTTATCAGGCAGGTGAACTCAATCAATAAGAAATTGTTCGAGCGCAACTTGAAGAATTATTACAAATAACTCCGGACATCCGCAGGGTGCGATAATTCACAACCTTTCTATTAAAGATTTTGTCTCATATTCCCGCACAAGAACAAGTGACAGGGAAAAGGGATTGTCATGTGTGAAACTCAAAATCATGACATTCAAAAAGGTGTTTTTATAATTTTTATTACTTTTACGTTTTACAAACAGACGAGGTTGTTTATGCATGATAACCGCGCTGTTAGTCGGTTTAAAATTGTATGTCAATCAAATAACGAAATAAAAATGAAAAGGGTATCGTTTTTCACAAGTTTGGTATTAACAGCCATTTTTGTTCTGTCAGTAGCGTTTTGCCCAGCGCAAGACAGTCTTCATTATCAGTTGGTTATACGCGACGCTGCGGGACAACTGGTAATCAGTAAACCGGTGAACATGAAATTCAGCCTCATGAACGGCGGGCAGTCGTACTACGAGGAGACCATGAAGACCACCACCGATAAGTACGGTAACATCAGTGTAGTGGTGGGAACCGGCGAGAAACTGAAGGGCAGCATGCAGGAGGTGCCGTGGAGCACCATGGATATCAGCCTGAAGGTTGAGGCCGATACCGACAATGGCAATAATTTCAAAGAGTTGGGAACTGTGTCAATTGCAGCTGCACCTTATGCCATATATGCAGGTACGGCCGGCAGCAACGCCAACAGCGGCAGCTCCAAGGGCGACGAGACTCTCTTTGAGGTCTGCGACCGCGACGGCCAGCCGGTGTTTGCTGTTTACGACGACGGCATTGTGGTTTATGTCGACGAGACGGCCAAAGCCAAACGCAGCGGTTTTGTAGTGACCGGACGCTCGTCGAAAGACGGGGAGTCGGCTGACTATTTCAGTGTTGACGCCGAGGGAACACATGTATATGTCGATGGCGATAATTCAAAAGTGAAGCGCAGTGGCTTGGTGGTGTCAGGCCGTACGGCCAAAGGCGCGGGGGGCAGCTATGCTGCAGAGCGCACGGCCGGCAAGAGCTCGGGTACCGACTTATTTGCGGTTGAGGGCGGCATTACGCACGTCTATATCGACGGAGACGAGTCGAAAGCCAAACGCAGCGGTTTTGTGGTGACTGGACGCTCATCTAAAGACGACAATATTGTTGACATTTATGGTGACCACACCAACCTCAACACGGCAGCACTTAAGATTGGCAGCCCAACCGATGAAGTTTCGGCCATGCAACTCTCTGACGAGCGTTTTGAGTTCGGCAACGATGTAACCTATGGTGGCGATGTGCGCCCGGTTATCGATGTTGAAGAAGACCTTGTTTACAAAATCTACATGGGCGACACCGAGCAGAATGTCGCTGTCGATGAGTACGCCCTCACCAGTTTCGACGGCTCTTACCAATTCCAAGTGAGCAGCCTTGTTGAGGATGTTGACGAGTTCTTTGCAAAATTCTATCGTCCGGCCACGTTCCACGACGCACACTGCGTTCCGGTTTCGTCCGACAACGCCGTTATTCTGTTCAACCGCCGCGGCGAGGAGACATCGATTATGCAAGATGCCGTAGCTGCTGTGTTTGTTGAGGAATACGGCATCAACGTGTGGCCGCTCGAGCGACTTACTGATTATAAATTCAGTTTTGCCATGACCGATTATAGGCAAACATCGGCTTACAGCGGCAAGGCGTCGAAATACGCGCGCTTCGACGTGACACTTAGCAGCGCCAAACCTTACACGGGATGCTATTTGCAGGTGAAGGCGCCGATCAACGTTTACACCTTACAAATATCAAGCAAGGCGGGATTGGCTGAACCAGAAATATCGCCAGAGTTACCATACAATGCCGATGTTGTGTATGGCGAAACTCTAACTATGGCCGTGAGCGAGGCTCCCGCCGGACAGGTGTTCGACAGCTGGTACTATTCAACCGATTACGAAATCTACCGCCGCTCGTCTGACAGCATTCTGCGATTGCCGGTAACCACAAGATATATAGAGGTCTACCCGGAATTCAAAGATATTTCGTCTGTTGTTTATGTCGATGGTGAAAATGGTGACGACACCAATGGAAACGGAACCAACACCGATGGCAAGCAATTCAAAACTATTGCCAAAGCACTGACTGCCATACTCGAAAGCAGCGACAACATTCGCCGCGGCTTCTGCATCGATGTAAAAAATTACGGCAATGGCGACTATGAGAAAATTAACATTGACAACAGATACGACGGTCGCGCAAAACACATTACCATCGATTTGAACGCCGACTGCAATTTGAACACCGACTACAATTCGAACACCGACTACAACAAGATTGGTTGCATAGATGTGAATACTTCTGTGCCTGTGATTGTTAAAAACGGAATAATCAGTCCCGTCGTTCAACCTGAAGGTAGCCTTGCCGCAATAAGACTAGAAGGAAAGCAGCTGACATTGGATAATGTTATGTGTATTAGTGGCGAAGGAACTGAGATGCGAGGTGCGGAGGTGATTACAGGCGAACTTGTGCTGACAAAATCCCAAATTGCATCTTTCTCTGGTGAAAATGGCGGTGGAGCTATTGTTTACAGAGGTGGAAAACTATCGCTCAAGCAGGAATCGTATATTGCAGATAATGAAGCATCAACTAGAGGTGGCGGTGTTTATTTGAGCGATGGTGCCATAATGTCGATTAAAGACAATTCGGTGGTTACTGGCAACTTCTCCGGCAATAAAAATGGCAACGGCGTGTATATGGTTGATGGTTCCACTCTGATAGTAAGCGGAGGCAGAATCAATGCAAACGGAGACGCTTCGGACTCTAATCACTCCGATGTTTATGTTGAAAACAGCGAAGATGGTGTCAACTTCATTATTGAGAAAGCACCATTTATGGAATATGTCGAACTTGCACCCGGAGCCTGCGTGAAAGTGAACACAAAAGAGTTTTTGGCTGGCGGATATGAAGATTTCATAGAAGTTCCTTATGTCGGTTTTTGCACAATAGACCCTGACGCCGTTGCCGTAAAACTCGATAACGACAACATTACTGAGGAGCAGAAAGATCAGATTTTCGGCATTTTCAAAGTTGACAATGAAAACCTTTTGGCCAGCGGCTACAGTCCTGAGATTGGCTTGGACGGCAAACCTTTTAAAACCCAAAAGCTATATGCAACGGGCAAAATAACCATTAAAAGCGAAATACAGGAATGGAACGTAGAAGACATCATCACCTACATCTATTATCATGGCGAGGGTGACAACGAGTACCTTTGCCTGCAGCATGGTTTTAATAATGCTGATTATGAGTATCGCAGATTCTGGCTTGTTGGCGATAAAATATATTGCGACAATGCGTATATGTTTAGTGGAAGCGAGTGGCGTCCGTTGAAAAACAGTGATTATAAGATACTTTCTGTAGAAGACAGCCCCACATACTCATGGCAGACCAATTGGGACGAAAATGTTATTACAAGAAGCAGTGACTGCTACAACATGCTTCAGATAGATGCCAATGCGCTAAATGGTTATTACACGCCAGTGGAAAGAGAAGGCTATTTATATTTTAATGACGCCGGAAACAATACAGTTGCGGTGCTGACAAATGGCATTGCACGTGAAATTCACGACACCGAAATCTTCCAAAACCATTTTTCGGGATTAAAGAAACTTCTTAGTAGGGCTGTAATATTCGAAGGCGTTGGCAATGATATCAATAGTTTAACTGAAATTAACTGGAGCAGTCTGTCAGATGGTTATATTCTGAGTTTCGGTAACGAAGTGAAAGAGTCTGACATAAATGAAGGCTTGTTGTTCAACCATAGTGTTGACCATCTGTATGAAATTGAGCAGATGTTTAAGAATTTGCGCTACGGAAACGACATCAATCATTAAAACAGGCGTGTGCGCTAGAGTTAGTGAGCAATAACATGACGTAAAGATAATATTCATATATGGAACAGAAAATCAGTATTATAAGCGACTGGACATTGCAGCGTTTGCTCACCGAGTTGCAGTTAGGAAACATTAAAATTCCACGTTTCCAGCGCGATTATATTTGGGAGAAGTCAAAGGTGGTGAAGTTGCTCAATTCCATCTACAACCAGTATCCCATAGGTTCGCTTTTCTTTTGGAAGGCACCTGCAAAGTACGCATTTTTCATCCGTCCGTTCGACATCGATGGCATCAACGACAGCGCAACCGACGGCGATTTTCAGTTCATTCTCGACGGGCAGCAACGCATAATGTCGCTGTTTGTCGCCCTTATGGGCAAGACAATGGGTGATTGTGATTATTCCACCATTTGTTTCAATACCGACCGTTGCGAGTTTGTCATTCCGCGCAGCCAGCGTGAGAAAAATAACGTTCCCGTTTGGCGCGTTATCGACGATAAGGCTTTCGAGGAGACCGTTGCAGAGTTGGAGAGTGGCTCCAAGAGCCGCAAAGCCGCCCAGAACCTGCGTCACTGCCGCGAGGTGTTCCTCAATTACCCCATGAGCATTGTGCTCACTACAAACACCGAGATTGACGATGTGGTGGAGATTTTTGAGCGCATCAACCAGGGCGGAAAGCACTTGACAATCTTCGACCTGATTCACGCCACCACTTGGAGCGAGAAGTTCGACCTGAAGCAGAACATCGATGATTTCAACTCCGCGCAACGCGTCAAACAATTCGGGCGGTTGAGCGAAAAAGTGTTCTCGCTTTCGCTGACAATCAACGCATTCGGCGATGCACGCAGCCTTTACCAACTGAAACTGACACCTGAGATTTGCACTAAAATATGGCCGCGTACAAAGGCCGCGTTAGTGAGCGCGCTCGATTTTCTGAAGCAGATGCGCCTGTCGGGCGACTTGACAATGTATCACAATCTGCTGCCAACGTTGCAGTATTATTTCTTTGTGTCGGAATCGAAAACTATCGACCAGAGCCACCAGAAAACTCTCGAAAAATGGTTCTGGGACGCAAAATTCTCGAAACGTTATTCGGCATCGGCCGCAACTCGCTTGAAAGAAGATATTGCATGGGTTAAAATGTTAATCAACAACGAAATATGATAAAAAAACTATTGCCAGCCGTTTTGGTTTTGTGCTTTATCGGGTGCCACAAGGTGACCGAGTGCCCGTCATACTCCGAAGACCATCTTGAGTGGCTTCCGTACGACAATGGCGGACAGACCACATTCTCAAGCGGCGGTTCGTCGCAAACCTACGTGTTCGACGATGTGTTTATGACAAAACAATACACTATCGGCCGCACTGAGGCTTGCAATTGCGAGGCTTTCGCTCATGCCTATTCGGCTGTCGATTCGACAGGAAACATTCAGTTGCGCTGCTCATCCGAAAAGCAGAAAATACGCTATAAATTCGCATTTGAGTTCCAACACTACGGAATGATGGCTAACTACTACGTGCCGCGTAACATCGACCGATTCACGTTCAGCATTAAAAACGACGGAACAGTTGAGAACGCCACATGGAAAGAATCGGAGATGATTGGCGGGCGCATGTTCGATAATGTTATTGTTGTTGAGATAGACACCATCTTTGTCAACACCACATCAATCTATAAACTCTATCTGGCAAAAGGATACGGAGTGGTACGCTACGACTATCGGTCGGGGCAAAGTTTTGTTATTACCGATTAGCTATTTTCAGACCGGAAACAATGGAAGATAATTTGGTTAAGACCTATGGCTCAGCTGTTTTTGGCATCGATGCCACTACTATCACTGTTGAGGTGAACATCTCGACCGGAATGACCTTTCATCTTGTCGGTCTGCCCGACAGCGCCGTCAAAGAGAGTCAGCAGCGCATCAATGCGGCACTGAAAAACACGGGGTTCCATTTTCCGGGCAAGAAGATTGTCATCAATATGGCGCCAGCCGATATTCGCAAAGAGGGTTCGGCCTATGACCTTACGCTGGCAGTGGGCATTCTGGCCGCATCGGGGCAGATTGACGCCGCTCAGGTTGAGGATTATGTGATTATGGGTGAGTTGTCGCTCGACGGCAGCCTGCAGCCTATCAAAGGAGCCCTTCCTATTGCCATCAAGGCACGCGAAGAGGGTTTCAAAGGATTCATACTGCCAAAGCAGAACGCCCGCGAGGCCGCCGTGGTCAATAATCTTGAGGTGTACGGAGTGTCGAACATCCGCGAGGTTGCCGATTTTCTGAATGGTAAGCAGCCGCTTGAGCCAACCATTGTGAATACCCGTGAGGAATTTGCCAATAGTATAAACCATTGGGATTCGGACTTTGCCGATGTGCGCGGACAGGAGAATGTGAAGCGCGCAATGGAGATTGCGGCAGCCGGTGGTCACAACATAATTATGATTGGCCCTCCGGGAGCAGGCAAGACTATGCTGGCCAAACGTCTGCCAAGCATTCTGCCGCCGTTTACGCTGCATGAGGCTTTGGAAACGACCAAGATACACTCTGTTGCCGGAAAAATTGACAAGGATACAAGTTTGATGACCAAACGTCCGTTCCGCTCACCGCACCACACCATCAGCGATGTGGCGCTTGTTGGTGGCGGCACTTTCCCGCAGCCGGGCGAGATTTCGCTGGCTCACAACGGTGTTCTTTTCCTTGACGAACTGCCCGAATTTCAGCGCACCGTGCTTGAAGTAATGCGTCAGCCGCTCGAAGACCGCGTGATAACCATATCGCGTGCGCGGTTCACAGTGGAATATCCGGCCAGTTTTATGCTTGTGGCCAGTATGAATCCGTGTCCGTGCGGCTACTATAATCATCCCGAAAAAGAGTGCACCTGCACGCCGATGATGCGCCAGAAGTATATGAGCCGCATATCGGGCCCGTTGCTTGATCGCATCGATATCCATATTGAAGTTGTGCCTGTGCCGTTCGACAAACTATCAGGAAAAGAGCAGCTTGAGACAAGCACTCAAATCCGCGAACGTGTGACAAAAGCCCGTGCCATCCAGCAGGAGCGTTTTGCCGATTATCAAGGTGTTCATTGTAATGCGCAAATGTCGACACGGCTAATCAGAAAATACTGTGTGCTCAGTGCCGAATGTCAGCAGATGATTAAAAACGCTATGGAGAAAGTCGGCCTTTCGGCCCGTGCCTACGACCGTATTCTGAAGGTTTCGCGCACTATAGCCGACCTTGCCGGAGAGTCAGAAATCAAACCAGAACACCTTGCTGAGGCCATCCAGTACCGCAGTTTGGATAGGGACAACTGGGGGAAATAAACTTGGTGTTGGGTTTTAGGTGTTGGTTGTGGTGACGCACTGCGTGCGTACGTTAATGATTACCAAACAAAAAACCGCCGCAACCTCACTAAGATTGCGGCGATTTAGCTTCTGTCAAATCATATTACAGTAGAGCGTCGATTTTTGCAGTCAGAGCCGGTTTTGCAGCAGCGCCAACCTGCTTGTCGACCACCTCGCCGTTCTTGAAGAACAGCAGCGTTGGGATGTTGCGGATGCCGAACTGAACAGGTGTATTCTCGGCCTCGTCAACGTTCATCTTCACAATCTTCACCTTGCCCTCGTATTCGGCGGCAAGTTCTTCGACAATCGGAAGCAGCATTTTGCAAGGTCCGCACCATTCTGCCCAAAAGTCAACTACTACTGGAATTGCCGATTTCAGAACTTCAGCCTCGAAATCAGCGTCGGTTATTCTTTGTGCCATAATTTTAAATTTTGTTGTCGGTAAATGTAGGATTTAAAACGTAAACTGATAACGCTAACGTCAATAAAAAAGCTAACGCGAACATTGACACAAACGCTGACGCTAAATCATTCGTCAAGCAAATCGGGACGAAGGCGGCGGGTGCGCTCAAGTGCCTGCTCGTATTTCCAGTCCTCGATTAGGCGCTCGTTGCCCGACAGCAGCACCTCGGGCACTTTCCAGCCCTTGTAATCGGCAGGGCGGGTATATACAGGTGCCGACAGCAGATTGTCCTGGAACGAGTCGGAGAGGGCCGATGTCTCGTCGCTGATGGCGCCCGGAATGAGCCGAACAACAGCGTCGGCAATAACAGCGGCAGCCAGCTCACCACCGGTAAGAACATAATCGCCTATCGATATCTCTTTGGTAATCAGATGGTCGCGTACGCGCTGGTCGATGCCTTTATAGTGCCCGCAAAGGATGATGATGTTCTTCAATTGCGACATCTGGTTGGCCATCGGCTGGTTGAACATCTCGCCGTCGGGCGAAGTGTAGATAATCTCGTCGTAGTCGCGCTCGCTCTTCAGGTGCTCAATGCAAGCCTCAATAGGCTGGATGGTCATCACCATTCCGGCGCTTCCGCTGAAAGCATAATCGTCACAACGGCGGTGCTTGTCGGTTGAGTAGTCGCGCAGGTTGTGGATGTGTATTTCGGCAATGCCTTTCTTCTGAGCCCGCCCGATGATGCTTTGGCTGAACGGCCCGTCGAGCAGTTCGGGAACAACAGTGAGAATGTCGATGCGCATAGCAGTTAGGTTTTGTTTGCGGCAAAGGTAATACGAAAAAGTTTAGAAGTTGAGAGGGTGGAGTATGGTTTAGCCATCGGCTAAAAAGAATTAACGACGGCTAACGGCCGTCGTTAATCGCAACATAAACATTTAATAGGAAACATTTGTTTCCCGATTGGTTTGAGAAATAGTTAGTAGAATAGAGGTTAGTTGTTTATTGCATTACTCATTAAATACAGGGTTGCTTTCAGTTTGTGATCCTCGATGGCTTTTTGATTGACTTCGTACTTGATTTTATCGTCAATCATCACAAAGTTGATGCATGAACCATTTTCCAAAGCGCCTGGGCTGTCGCTGACAATCAAAGTGGCGGCGCTGCCGAGTTTTGCCACAGCCGACTTGATTTTGTCAGAACTGCTTTCGTCTGTGGGCAAATAAAGAATACTACACTTCGAAATTTCCTCAATATTCTTGGCGCCAACCACTGAAATTGTGCTTTTGCCAACCGTTTTGCCTTTGGTTATTGATTCCAACTGTTTCAGCATATTATCTTGATTCACAACACATATCACAAAATCGCCTTTTGTTTCACTTGCTGGCCATTCAACTTGTTTTGTGAAATTATAGATATTCATTGCTTTGAATTTTGAATCTTGCAACGGGTTGCTGTAAACGGGGTGTGTTGTTGCTTTGCCGTTCAACACATTCTCAATCGTGAGTTCAAGTTCGTCGGCAGCAATGTCACGCCACAAAATTGTGCCGTCGGGACCGAAAAGTATTACTTCATCTTTGCCGCCAAGTCCATATTGGGAAGATTTGTGAGAAGTGTCATAATACATTTTGTAGCTGATACCCATATCTTTATATATTTTGTCATAGAAATTCGACATCGAAATATGGGTGCATTTGATACCAATCACATCTACCTTGCCTCCTTTTTGTTTCTTCCACAGTGCCTCGACAGAATCTTTGATTGCGCCATCGTCAGAATAACTGAAATGAACGAGAACGTACCGACCTTTGCCCACAATGTCGGACAGGCTCGGGCGGTTGTTGGTATTGGTCATATTCATCAAGTCCAAATCAATGAACATTTTGCCCGGAGCGGTGTTGGCGCGGGCTTCATTGCGACGCTTCAGCGATTCTTCCCTTACTTTTTTCCAATAATCGTCGCGTTGTTTCAAAAGTTTCACCATCGGATTTTGCAAGGTTTTTTGAGGCAGAATGCTGTAATCGGCATTCCATGGTCCAATCAGATATTGCATTACCAAGCCAAGATTGCTGCCGTTCTTTTTCACGTATTCGTTAATGGCTGCGTTGGCCTTGTCGCCTTGCTTGTCAAATATTTCATTGAATTTCTTCTCGGCTTTTTCCCACTCGGTATAGAATTTCGAGCCGGTCAGTTGATACGAAGGCATTTCCATCCTAAATCCCATCCCTCCATCACGCTTAATTCCTGTTGACTTCAAAGTGAACTGCGCGTTTTCGCCGGGCACAAACGGAATGCTTACCTGGTAGGACCATATCGTTCCTCCATCGACCAAAGTTTGCAGAACCCATACCATGCACGGCTCGTCGAGATAGGTGCTGAATGTGGCCTCACCGTTACTATCAAGTTCGACATCGTCTAACAGACGAGTGGTGCTTGTATGCGTCTCATCAAGTTCAAGTCTGAAGCCTGAGAGTTCGTTTGTGAGTTCGGTTTTGAATGTAATGCTGAAGTTCGGTTTTTGGTCGGCATTCAAATTCTCGGTAATGTCCGCCACAATTACGTTTACACTATAATCGGCTACATCGACCCATTGACTTTCACCATTCTCGTTGAAAAAGGATACCTTGTTGTTGACTTTCTGTACTAAATCGAATTGGGTTACACCTTTCGGCAGCGGCTCGAATGAATAGCGGGCGCCACGGATATAGTCGAGATAGCGACGTGTGCCACCGCTTTCGTTATGCAGCATTTTGTAAAGATTGCCCGCTGTGTCACGCAAGCAGACATCTGAACTCAAACCGGAACGCTCCCAATGCTCCGCCGAAAGGGTTAGAACGGTCTTTTTCTCACAGAATTCGACTTTTTTAATCTTTTGATTGTTACAAACGCTGTATTTCACGTTCTCCCAGGTCTTGTATAAACCTTCGGGCTTGGCCACACCGTCGTTCAGGTGGTGGTTTTTGCAGTAGGTGTCGGCCAAACGGCGAATCCTTGTCAAGTAACCGTTGTAAAGGCTTGACGACGAGTAATATCCGTTGTGAACCGTCAGCTCGAAGGTGACTCCGGGTGCGGCAAATGTCTCAATCCAATCCGAGCAAATCTCGCCTCCGGGGAATATACAGCGTATGCGGCACACTGTCAGGTCGTCGAGCTCTACCTCGTAGTGGAATTTCTTGTCAACCACCGGCACGCATGCCACCGGTTTTTCAATAATCTCGAAGTTCTCGTCGGCAAAATAAATCAGGTAGCACGAGTCGGTAATGCCCGGGTCAACAGCGCCCTCAATCACAAATTTTCCAGGGCCGAGCGTTTGAAAAACTGTGCGTTCGGTGGTTGTCTGTGTTGTGGCGGCAGTCCTTATTTCCTTGATAAGTGCGTCAATGCGGGCATTAACTTCGTTTGCTGCATTTGTTTCGTCTCCTCCTTCTTCAACCATCATTTGCGCATCCATAGCAACAAACATATCTTCGTAGTCGGTAAGGGTTTTCAATCTCTCCATTATGTTTTTTTGGTAGGCGAAAAGCGTATCGTTGATAAATGAGAATATCGACTCAAGTTCTTTGCGGTTTGCATCGTTCCATTTTTCCGAAACTTCCAATAATTCCGACTGCAACTTTGGGTAATCCTCGTTATGGAGTTTTTTGAGTGCAAGTTTGTCGGGGGTATCGGACGCTTTCTCTATATAAACCCAATTTTTGGTAAGCGAATGTGAATAATTCACCATCGATTTACATTCCGCCAGCAGCTTCTGCGAAGCAGCTCTTTCGGTGGATGACAGAGCCTTTATCGAATTCGGCTCCGATTTCTTTTCGGTGAAGGTGAATGCGCAGAACATAGCTACAAACCACACCAATGTGCCAATTTTTGCCACGCGGCCAAGTGTGCCCACGGTTGATTTTTTCATCTCGACAAAACGGCGGCGGATAAACGAGTGGTTGAAGCCGTTCACAACGGGGCTGCTCACATTCATAACCATCTCCAAAAGCGTTGTCTGATAAGCGTTTATGTTGACATCGGACGAAATAACATCGTGGTCGGCCTGGAACTCGTGAACGTTGCGTAACTCGTTGCGGCAGAGCCATACAAACGGATTAAACCATAACAGTCTGGTTACCAACTCCATAAACCAAACATCAGCATAGTGACGATGGCGGATATGCGCTTTCTCGTGACGGATAATCAAGCTCTTGCCAGGCTCGTTAAGGCTCGTCGGCAGAAAAATGGTTTTGGCGAACGAGAAAGGTGTGTCAACATTTGGCGAACTAATCAGGCTATAGCCTTCAGTGGTGGTCTCAACATTCATTTTCGATTTGATAACCAATACCTTGCATATATAGTAAACTGCCAACAGCAACAATAGCAGCGATATGGCCGGGACGCCCCATTGCACCAATGCCATCCAATCGATAACAATGGGCCGTTTCTCCTGAACGGGCGCGGCTGACGGTGCAGGTGCCTGCACGGCTGCGGGTGCAGCTGCAGTATTGGTAACTTGCACGGGCGCAACGTCTGGCACATAATCGGTCTCAACCGGTGTGGCGGGCGCTGTGTAATGGCCAAAGTCAATCTGCTCAATGGCAATTTCTGTTCCCGATGGGTAAACCTCGAACGTTACCACACTGAATATCACGCTAATTATCGGTAGCGCAAGCAGATACGCGCGACTGACGGTATAGCTGGCTTTTCCGCGCAATACAATCCGGTAGAATGCGAATAGTAGTGCAGCCGAAGCAATGAATTTTAAAAAGATGGTTAACATGGATGTTTAGTTTTTGTTAGGTATTAGGTGTTAGTAGGGACGCACCATGTGCGTCAGCAAAAATTATCCAAGTTTTTCGAGTCGTTTCCGTGCTTTTTTAAGATTTGTTCTTGCCAGTTTGGTATCGATTTTCGGAACTAAGTAGACGATGGTAACTCGGGTGCGACCGCCCTTCAGTTGTTCTTCAATCCTGCACATCTCGTACACCGTGTTGGCCCAAATTTCGTCTGCCGAGCCTAACGGTTCCACCAGAATGCAGTCTGACGGCAGCGACAGTCGCTTGGCCTGCAAGCGCTGGATTTTCAATATAGCTTTGTTCTCGGCTTCGGCATGTCCGGCGCTAACTCTCGATGTTCCTCTTGCTACCTCATACCGGTACGAATCGCCCTTGATTGGAATATTGTAAACCGGCTCTATTTTGGTCTGCGCCGAGGCTGCCACCGAGAAGAACACAAATGCCGTTGTTAAAAATCCTTTCATAATCAAATGGTTATTGTTAGCTGTATGGTTTGCGTTTAAGTTTTCAGTTTACGTCTTTAGGTTCACCGCCGTTGTCCATCTCCTTCAAGATTTCGGCAAGTTCGTCGCGGCTGATTTTCTCGCTCTTGGCGAAGAAAGAGAAGAACGAGCGCATGGAACCGCCAAAGACGGTGTCGCAGGTTTCGTTCATAAATCCGCCAATGTACTCGTCACGGGTGAGCAACGGGCGATAGACATTGGCCTTGCCGTTTTTCTCGAAGTCAACCACACCCTTCTTTGTCAGAATCTGCATAACGGTGAGCGTGGTAGTATAGGCCGGTTTGGGTTCGGCAAGCACATCGTGTATTTGCTGGACGGTGGCTTTGCCCTTATCCCACAAAATGTTCATTAAATGCAATTCCGCTTTCGTGAGCGACTGATTGCGGTTTTCTGTTTTGTTTTCCATAATCTCCTAAAATTTTAGTACTACAAACATAGTATATAAAATTATACACGCAACAGTTTTGCGCAAAAATTTACTAAAATTTTAGTAAGAAAATTTGTTATGATTGAATTTCAATGAAATACGAAATATATTTTCAGAATATTGTCGCGTACCTACGGCACGCCTATTATATATGGGGACGTTTATCTACCAATCTGTTGTCCCTACGGACAATCAATCCTGTTCCTAAACACTTTCCGCTAAACCCTTACCGCTTGTCGCACTTCATAAAGCACTCGCCGCATGCCGCTTGCTTTCCGCGAAGGCGGTTTTCAATCATTTCGGCATAGCGGTCGGCAAGGATTGGTATGCGAATGGTGCGGACAACCTCATGTGCGAAGGCCGACATCAGCATCATTTTTGCCTCCTCTTCGCCTATGCCGCGTTGGCGCATATAGAACAATGCGTTCTCGTCCAATTGGCCTACAGTGGCGCCGTGGCTGCACTTCACATCGTCAGCGTAAATCTCGAGTTGAGGCTTGGTGTACATCCGGGCCGAAGGCGAGATGCAGATGTTTTTGTTCGACTGCATTGCGTTGGTCTTTTGCGCATCGGGACGCACAAGAACATAGCCGCCAAACGCCCCCACAGAGTCGCCGTTGAGCACGTTTTTGTACAGCTCGTAGCTGGTGCAGTTTGGCACAGCGTGGTCGATGTAGGTGAAGTTGTCGATATGTTGGTGGCCGCAAGGCAACGACAGACCGTAAATATTGGCCTCGGCGTGCTGGCCGTTCATAAGCACCTCAAGATTGTTGCGCACAAATCCGCCGTGAAGCGTGAGCGTGTTGGCAAGCAGCTGGCTGCCGGCGTTTTGCTCAATCAGTATGGATGATATCTGCGACGAATGGTCGTTGAGGTTCTGGATGCTGTAGCAGTCGAGTTGCGAACCGTCGAGCATCACAACCTCGGTGACGTTGTTCAGCAGGAACTGCCGCTCGGCCAGCGTGTGGTCGCAGAAAACAATTTTTGCCTGACTGCCGCGTCCGGCCACAATCAGGTTTCGCTGATTGACCATCAGCGGGTTTCCTCCCGACAAAACGTTGACAATCTGAATAGGCTTGTCAACAACAACATTGTCAGGGATATAGAGGAACAGTCCGCCACGCGCAAACGCCGTGTTCAGACTGATGATAGTGTCGTTTTTGGTAGCGGCCAGACGGTTGTAGTTGGCCTCGAAAATGTCGGGGTGAAGTTGTGCACCTTCGGCCAATCCGGTCACGGTGACGCCTGCAGGCAGATTGCCGTTTTGTGTGTCAATCCAACCATTGCCGACGGTTATGGTGTAGGTGTCGAGTCCGGGAACGGCGCAGCGGAAGGCTTTCTGGCTGTCAACTTGCTCTTTTTGCGGACCGATGGCATAGCCGTGAGTGTGGCCGAAGGCACCCATAATGTCTGTAAATCGATACCGTTCGCACCCCTTTTCAGGCAATCCCTTTTCATCAAACTGGCTGATGGCAGACTCGCGCTGACGGTTTATCGCGGCGGGCATTCCGGCGGCAATGCTGTCGGAATACTGGCGATAAAGTGCTGTGAGTTTGTTTTTTATAGCGGTCGAGCTAACCTTTTCCATAAACTATTTGTTGTCGAATTCGCTTTTAATCCAATCGTAGCCTTTCTCTTCAAGTTCCAGTGCAAGTTCCTTGCCTCCGGTCTTGACAATCTGACCGTTATAGAGCACGTGCACCACATCGGGCACAATGTAGTCGAGCAATCGCTGATAGTGAGTGATGACAATGGCCGATGTTTCAGGGGTTTTGAGTTTGTTCACGCCGCTGGCCACAATTCGCAGAGCATCAATGTCGAGGCCGGAATCGGTCTCGTCGAGGATTGAGAGTCGCGGCTCGAGCATTGCCATCTGGAAAATCTCGTTGCGTTTCTTCTCGCCGCCCGAAAATCCCTCATTCACAGAGCGTGAGGTCAGTCGCGAGTCGATTTCGACCAACTGGCTCTTCTCGCGCATCATCTTCAGATATTCGGCAGCAGAAAGAGCCGGCAGACCGTTGAATTTGCGTTTCTCGTTGACGGCGGCACGCATAAAATTGACCATACTAACGCCCGGAATCTCAACCGGATACTGGAAACTCATAAAAAGACCCATCCGTGCGCGGTCTTCGGGCGGCAGTTCGAGCAGATTCTTGCCCAGAAACGTCACCTCGCCACCATCGACAGTGAAACGGCTATTGCCCGTCAATACCGACGACAGCGTGCTCTTTCCCGACCCGTTGGGGCCCATTATGGCGTGAATCTCGCCCGCATTGATGTGCAGATTGATTCCCTTAAGTATCGGCTTTCCGTCAATCGAAGCCCGTAAATCTTTTATTGTCAGCATATTTTAAACGTAAAATGTTAACGTAAACGCAAACCAAAACAGAGCGCAAAAATACAATTGTTTACGGTTCCTGTTTTCGTTTATGTCCTCTCATTCAGTTATTCTATTAATCAATAATTCAACCATTTACCCACGTCTAGACCAACCTGCAGCGATTTCCGCACATTAACGGCGAGCATCGCCATTTGCCGAAAGGTTGCTTGCGCCTCTGAGAGTCTCAACACCCACAACAAAGCCATTGGCAACAAAGTTGGTTCCTTCCGACAATGTTTCAATAGTATAGGTCTGCTGAAAATCTTCGACAGTGGTCATTTTTGTCAGTTTGGCGAAACCCGATATGGTCACAAACTCATCGCCAACCGCAATTTTTTGTGCCGTCTCAAAGCCTTCGTATAGGGCCGTTCCGGCAGGATTCGACGATGCCCAGCCTTTCTCTTTTAGCAGGAACGGATGGTCGGCTGTTGCTGTTATTGTCTGTCCATCGGCAAATTCGTAAGTAACAAGATTATGATGCCTTGCCGTAGCAACGCTCTTAACCACAGCGCTTTTCAGCGAATTTGTTTTTGAGTCGTAAATACTGATGTTATCGCCGGCGGCGACATTGGCAATATCTTTCTGCGATGCATCGGCCATAAGCACCTTAGTATCAGCCGCAAAACAATGGACATCTAAACCAGAAAAATAAATCTCCGACAATGCCGTATCGTCATATTTATCGCCTTTGTAAACCTCTAAAATCTCAAACTTCATTGTCCATTCAACTGAATTGGTCAACGGCGAAATCTCAAAGTCCTGGTCACTACGGCTATCTTCAAGATTAAGAATAAGATATGGCTTGTCATTTACATAAACTTTCAATTTTTTCACTCGCGAGTTGTTTTTCCAAGCTGCATCGCTTTTGACATATCCGTTGACTACATGAATATTGGTGATTCGCGGGTTGTTGGCACGGAATGTATATTTAACCCACTCGCCTACACCATAGCCGCTTACACCCTCCACCCACGCGGTGTTGTAATACAAATCGTGAAGATTTTTTTCAGCATAATTGTTCTGCCCCTGACTGGCCAAACGGCTCGAAGCCTCAATTTTAATCGGCCCGCCATCGCCACAATACCAACTGCAACCTCCGCCAAGAATATCCCAGTAACTTTCGCGTGTTTCGTCGAAACTTCCTAATACATCAGATTCTTCTGGCGTAAGCGGAATATTATCTTCGACTTTTTTTAACACAGCATGGAATTTTTCGTATGCCTTGTCCTCTTCGGGTGTAAGCGGAATTTTTTTCTCCTCTTTCTCCATTGCCGAATGGCCCAAATTGAAATTTTTTTCGCCCTCGTTGGTTATATAACTCACATTAATGTAATTCTGCTCTTTTGTTTGTGCGATTATTGCCATTGGCGCGGCCAACAACAATGCTACTAGTATCGATAGTCGGTTCATTTTTTTAACAATTAAGTCTTATTACAAATATAAGATAATCAAATCATTCAGCGCTATCCAACGCTACCCTCCAAGCTAACCTGCAGCAGTTTCTGCGCCTCAACGGCGAACTCCATCGGCAAGGTGTTCAGCACCTCTTTAGCGTAACCGTTGACAATCAGGCCCACGGCGTCTTCAGTCGATATGCCGCGCTGGTTGCAGTAGAAAATCTGGTCCTCGCCGATTTTCGACGTGGTGGCCTCGTGCTCCAAGACGGCGGTGTTGTTGGCGCACTCAACGTAGGGGAATGTGTGCGCACCGCAACGGTCGCCCAAAAGCAACGAGTCGCACTGCGAGAAGTTGCGGGCCCCATCTGCATTGGCCGAGACTTTCACAAGACCGCGGTAGCTGTTCTGGCTCTGTCCGGCCGAAATGCCCTTCGACACTATGCGGCTCCGCGTGTTCTTGCCAATATGAATCATTTTCGAGCCCGTGTCGGCTTGCTGGTGGTTGTTGGTGACAGCCACCGAATAGAACTCTGATGAAGAACCGTCGCCCAGAAGCACCGTGCCCGGATATTTCCACGTGATGGCCGAGCCCGTCTCAACCTGGCTCCACGACAGTCTTGAATTGACACCCTTGCACAATCCGCGTTTGGTCACGAAATTATAGATGCCGCCGCGGCCTTCCTTGTCGCCAGGGTACCAGTTCTGAACGGTTGAGTATTTTACTTCGGCGTTGTTCATCACCACAATTTCCACAATGGCGGCGTGAAGTTGGTTCTCGTCGCGGCGGGGTGCGGTGCAGCCTTCAAGGTAACTTACATAACTGTCGTCGTCGCATACAATCAGTGTGCGCTCAAACTGGCCGGTTTTGGCCGCGTTAATGCGGAAATAGGTGCTCAACTCCATTGGGCAGCGCACCCCTTTCGGGATATAGCAGAACGAGCCGTCGCTGAACACGGCCGAGTTCAAAGCCGCGAAATAGTTATCGGTGGGCGGAACCACGGTGCCCAAATACTGCCGCACAAGGTCGGGGTGGTTGCGCACGGCCTCGCTGAACGAGCAGAAGATTATGCCGCGCTCCGCCAGTGCGTCTTTGTATGTGGTTTTCACCGATACGCTGTCCATCACGGCATCGAAGGCCACGCCCGAAAGCACCTTTTGCTCATCGAGTGGAATGCCCAGCTTGTCGAAGGTCTTTTTCAGTTCGGGGTCAATCTCACCATTTTCGGGCTTCACGTTCTGTTTTGGTGCCGAATAGTAGATAATATCTTGATAATCAATTTCGGGGATATCCAAATGCGCCCACGTTGGCATTGTTTGTTTCTGCCAATGCCGATAGGCTTTCAAGCGGAACTCGAGCAGCCATTCTGGTTCTTCCTTCTTGCTCGAAATCAGACGGATAACATCCTCGTTCAAGCCTTTGGCAATGGTGTCGTGCTCAATGTCCGATACAAATCCATATTTGTATTCGCTGTCGGTTACCTCGTTGATTATGTTGGTGTTGTCCATATTGTTTGTTTAATCGGTGAATTATTTAGACGGACGCCATAATATGACGTCCCTACAATGTACCTTGCCTCGTAATTCGTAATTAATTCACCCTTCACGCATTCAATTAATCAATCATTCAATAAATGATAACGTGCTCATAATGGCCTCAACCTGGCGCATATAGTTGCGTTTGTCCTTCTTACCTGCGTAAACGTAGCCGTCAACCGTCACAATGCGGCCGTGCTTCTCGTCGTACTGCGTAATGCTGACAAACGGGCCTCCCATAAAATCGCCTTCAGTGCGCCATAGGCCGCGCAGTTCGGCGGTATAGCGCCCGTGGAAATTATAAGAACTAAAGGTTGTTATGCCTTCGTGCATATCGGTTGTCATATACGAGCCGTCCGACGGACCGCCAACATAAGCCTTGCACATTTGGTTGCGCATGGCAAGCAAGCGGTCGTAGGTGAACATGAGAGAATCGGTGTAATCGTAGTAATAGACAAACAGTCCCTGACTGATTTCGGGCGTCTCGTGCGATATCCAAACAAAGTGGCAGGTGTCGCCATTGAGAATGCAGGTGGTGTCCATATCGAAAGTGTAACCTTTTGGTATTGTCATTGTTACACCAGTGGCCTTCGCAAGTTTGTCCATCACTTGACGCTCGGGGAAGGTTGAGTAGTTTTTAATTATGCGGTCCTGTTCGGCTTTGAGCAGAAGTCCAACAATTTTGTCGCGGTTGTCAGAGAAGAGTTGCTCAAAGGCTTGCGCCGATGGTGCCACAATCTGAATTACTATCTGCGGTGTAGACCAAAGGTCGTGCGCCACTTTTATGCCAGCTGTGCTGTCGGCGGCAATGCGGCAACTGATAATATTGCGGTGACGTTGGAAAATCTCTGTAAAAGCGCTGTTCGGTATTCGCACCACGTCGAACATCGGCTCTTCCTGCGGCAGTCCCGGCACATCGGCTTTCAGGATGTTTATAATGGTATCGGTGGTCGATTTCCAAACCTGGTCCTCGATAACGATAACCACCTCACCAGCTTTGCCGGAAACTTGCGGAAGCACCTTTTCGCGAACATTATTGCAGCCGGCAAAAATCATTGTTGCCAAAGCCGTCAAAATCGTCAAACGTTTCATAAAAGTTTAGAGTATAGTGCTTTATAGTTTATAATTCGAGCAATCTCAAATCAAGTTCCTCTATTTTTTTGAAGCCTTTGTCGGCAGTAACAAGTGGCAACTCACACTCAATAGCTGTTGCGGCCACAATAGAGTCGGGAAGTTTAGTCCCGTATTTGCGGCGCAAAAGGATAGTCCGTTCTTTGATTGGTTTGTTGAGAGAAATAACCGCACATTTCGAAATAAGGTTTCGCAACACAATATCATCTGCCGTTGTTATCTTACTAAATGACAACAATTCCATTTCGGTTATCACGGATATTCCTGTCCGCATATCCAAAAAAGGTTGTACACAAGGATATTTGTTAATAATGTACAACAGCGTGTTTGTGTCGGCGATAAATTCAATCCCACTCATCACGCATTTGTTTTTGAATTTCAAGGGGGTCGCCTTCAATTTTAAGCGCACCATAAAATTCTCTTAACCCAGGGCTCTTTTTTTTGCGTTTGCCACTCATCAAATTTTTGATGTACCGCGAAATGTCGTCCAAATATTCCTCTGGAACTGACCTAACCTGTTCAACTACTGCATCGTAACTCATACCGTTAAATTTAGATATTACAAATATCGCAATTTTTTCTCTAACCAAACTTATCCGAAACCACTTATGCCTTTTGCCTAGTGCCTGATGCCTTCAATTAATCCAACTTCAACACCGCCAAAAACGCCTTCTGCGGAACCTCAACGGTGCCTATTTGGCGCATACGTTTCTTACCTTCCTTCTGTTTTTCAAGCAGTTTGCGCTTTCGCGACACGTCACCGCCGTAACATTTGGCTGTCACATCTTTGCGCACCTGACGGACAGTTTCGCGGGCAATGATTTTGGCACCAATAGCCGCCTGAATAGCCACGTCGAACTGTTGGCGCGGAATCAGTTCTTTCAACTTCTCGCACATTTTGCGGCCAAGGTCGTAAGCGTGGTCGGCGTGAATGAGCGATGACAGCGCATCGACACCCTCGCCATTGAGCAGAATATCAAGTTTCACAAGATTAGCGCGCCCGTATCCGCACGGATGGTAGTCGAACGATGCGTAACCCTTTGATATACTTTTCAGTTTGTCGTAGAAATCGAACACAATCTCCGACAGCGGCATATCGAACGTAACCTCAACACGGTTGCCCGTCACGTAGGTCTGGTTCTTCAGCACGCCGCGCTTTTCGATGCAGAGTTTCATTATGTTGCCGATGTAATCGACATTCGAAATTATCTGCGCGTTGATGTACGGCTCCTCAATATAGTCGATGGTGTTCACCGCAGGCAACCCCGATGGGTTGTGCACCTCAAGCGTTTCGCCTTTTTTGGTGTGGCAGATGAACGAAACGTTTGGCACGGTTGTGATGACGTCCATATTGAACTCGCGGTCGAGCCGTTCCTGAATGATTTCCATATGAAGCAGGCCCAGGAAGCCGCAGCGGAAGCCGAATCCCAAAGCCGCCGACGATTCGGGTTGGAAAGTCAGCGAAGCGTCGTTCAGTTGCAGTTTCTCAAGCGATGCGCGAAGGTCCTCATACTCGTCGGCCACCACAGGATAGACACCTGCGAACACCATCGGCTTCACCTCTTCGAAACCCTCGATGGCGGCGGCGCACGGACGGTCGACGTGAGTGATGGTGTCGCCCACTTTCACCTCGCGCGATGTCTTGATGCCCGAGATAATGTAGCCCACGTCGCCAGTTTTCAGCACCTTGCGCGGTTCGCGGTCGAGCCGAAGAACGCCCACCTCGTCGGCATTATATTGCTTGCCAGTGTTCACAAACTTCACAAAATCGCCAGTCGCAATCTCGCCGTTCACAATCTTGAAATAGGCGATGATGCCGCGGAACGAGTTGAAAACCGAATCGAAAATCAGCGCCTGAAGCGGTGCCTGCGGGTCGCCTTTTGGCGGCGGAATCACCTGCACAATGCGTTCCAGAATCTTATCCACGCCCTCGCCCGTCTTGCCGCTGGCTGCCAGAATGTCGTCGCGGTCGCAGCCGATAAGGTCTACAATCTGGTCCTTCACATCTTCGGGCATAGCGTTCGGAAGGTCGATTTTATTGATGACAGGAATAATCTCA
>JAGCFC010000185.1 GCA_017650325.1 Salinivirgaceae bacterium
CGCGGATTCCTGATGGGCGAGACTTTTATGAAAACCGATAACCCGCCGTTGGCACTCAACAAGTTTATCGATGAGTTGCGACGGCTGCAAAAATCTGACAGTTATGCTGATTAAAGTCTGCGGAATGCGCGATGCCGACAATATTGAGCAGGTTCGCCGCCTGAAACCCGATATGATGGGGCTGATTTTCTACGCCCGCTCGTCGCGATTTGTGGGCACGAAGCCGCTGCCGCATCTGCGGGCCGATTTTGCGCCAGCCGCAAAGGTGGGAGTCTTTGTCAATGAGACAGTTGAACACATTGTCGACATTGCCGCGCAGTTTAATCTGAATGCCGTTCAGTTGCACGGGAACGAGAGTCCAGCAGAGTGTGCCACATTGCGCGGAACGGGGCTCAAGGTTATCAAAGCCTTTGGCATTGAGTCCGCCGCCGATTTTGAGCGTTGCGACTCATATTCAGGCTGTTGCGATATGTTTCTGTTCGACACTCGCACTGTCGGATACGGCGGTGCAGGCACAAAGTTCGATTGGAGCATAATAGCTGAATATAAGCAGGATATGCCGTTCATCTTGAGCGGTGGCATTGGCCCCGACGATGCGGAATCAATCAGCCACCTGCAGCATCCGTCTTTAGTCGGAATCGACCTAAACAGCCGCTTTGAGACCGTGCCCGCCTTGAAGGATGTGGCAAAACTTGAAAGGTTCATCGCACAGATACGGAATTATTAACTACGGAAAACACGAAAAACACGGAATGCCGCCTGACGGCGGTTGGGTTCTAACCAAACGAACCCAAACTGAACAGAATTTTGGATTGATTTGGATATATTTGGTTAGAGACAAAAATTGAATTGTAAATTTTCGGACGCACGCTGTGCGTCCCTACTTGAAACTTATAACTTATAACTTTAGAACTTAATACTTTACAATATGGACAGATTAGAAAATTTATTCGCAAAAAAGGGCAAGAACATACTGTCGGTGTACTTCACCGCAGGATTCCCAACCAAAGACAGCACCGTTGAGGTTATCAAGAGCCTTACCGCTGCAGGTGTCGATATGATTGAGATTGGTGTGCCATTCTCTGACCCAATGGCCGACGGCCCTGTGATTCAGCACAGCAGCCAATGTGCGCTCAACAACGGAATGACGCAGAAATTGCTTTTCGAACAACTGAAAGATATTCGCAAAGTGACTGATATTCCGTTGATTATGATGGGGTATCTGAACACCGCAATGCAGTTCGGCTTCGAGAACTACTGCCGCGAGGCTGCCGCTGTGGGTGTCGACGGATTCATCATCCCCGACATTCCGCTTGAGGAGTACGAGTCGCACTACAAACCGATTGCCGAACGCTACGGCCTGAAATTCGTGCTGCTTGTAACGCCCGAAACCGACGAAGAGCGTGTCCGCCGCATCGACGCCATCAGCACGGGATTCGTCTATCTTGTGTCATCGGCATCAACAACAGGAGCACAGAAGAGTTTCAACGATGAGAAACAGGCCTACTTCAAACGCATTGCTGCTATGGGCTTGAAAAACCACACTTTGGTTGGCTTCGGCGTGTCGAACAAAGCAACCTTCGACGCTGCCTGCCAATACTCGAGCGGCGCCATTGTTGGCAGCGCGTTTGTCAAAGCACTCGAGGCCGAGCCAACGGTGGACAAGGCTGTTGCACGGTTGATGGGAGATTTGAATAAATAAAAATCATAGAGTTTGCCGAGAGTGTGCGTTTGATAGCAATTGTACGGATCATATTGTAGACCGGACACAATGCCATATGTCCATATACACTCAATAAAAAAGGCGTAGCCTTTAGGCTGCGCCTTTTTCATATTAGTAATATTTCTTTGTTCGCACGGTTTCCATTTACATGTCGGAGTAAATGTTATGTTCCATAGCCTGAATTTTAATTGAAAAATGTGCGAATGGCTATGTATTATATATAAAATACAACCATTCGCAATATGGTAATTATCTTATACCTAAATATTTGTGTGTTTGGAGTGATAGACGCCAATGAGGATGGCTTAAAATATATTTAATGGTGGATTCTGTGTTGCGGCAGGAGCAGGGTTGTAGGAAGTAATGCTGTGCAATAATAATCGACCGCCACTTTTCGACATCGCATTTCTCTTGAAAAACTACTTTCACTTCGTCGGCAAAGTTGACAACAGGCTCACTGCCGTCTTTAGGAGAGACTGTTATCCAGTCGATGCCTGTCGGAAGTTGACAGGTACCGTTGGTCTCAATTGCCACACGCTTCCCTTTTGCGTGTAAAAGTTCGATAAGACGCTCCGATACTTGTAGTCCTGGTTCTCCGCCAGTGAGCACCACCCATTCCGACGCGAATTTGGCTGCAGCGTCAGCAATCTCGTCATCGGTCATTTCTGTAAAGGCGCGATGGTCGGTATCGCAAAAGGGGCAAGAAAGGTTGCACCCTGAAAACCGCACAAACACCGATGCCGTTCCGGTGTGGAATCCCTCGCCCTGAAGGCTCTCGAAAATCTCGTTAATCCTTCTCATAGGTGGCAATGTTTCCCTCAGTCTCTTGGACGGTTACCTTGTAGCAGTTCTCAACCTGCTGACAAATCCAGTAGGCAATGTTTTCGGCCGTTGGATTGATATCGCCCAGCACGTCGTTGATAACCTTGTGGTCGAGTTGGTCGACAATCACACTTTTGATGCGTGAAAAATCGACAACCATACCATCGGCGTTCAGCTTTTCGGCCTTGCAATAGACGGTTACAATCCAGTTGTGCCCGTGCAGGCTCGTGCATTTGCTCTGATATGGCAGATTCAGCTTGTGAGCCGATGAGATTTCAAGTCGTTTCGAAACGTAGAACATTGGTTATTAAGTTATAAGTTTAAAGATTCCTGTCGTTTGGGCCTTTGCTCATTGCTGATAGCTCAAAGCCCATTGTCAATCATCATACTCCGTCGTATCCTCAATTTCCGCCAATCGTAGAGCCTCCTTGCGTTCGATGCAGGTTGCGCAGCGGCCGCAGTGAACTTTCCCGCCTTTGTAGCAGCTCCATGTTTTCGAGTAATCGACACCCAAAGTTTTTCCCTTTCGGGCGATGTCGGCCTTCGAGATGTTGGTGTACGGTGTGAGCAGCGTAATGCCCTCGTAAGTTCCGGCCTCGATGGCGCGGCTCATGGCATCGGCAAACTGCGGACGGCAGTCGGGGTAGATGGCGTGGTCGCCGCTGTGGTTGGCCATCATCACGTGCTTGAGCCCGGCTGTTTCGGCCATTCCGGCAGCCACCGACAGCATTATTCCGTTGCGGAACGGCACCACGGTCGATTTCATATTCTCATCGGCGTATGTGCCTTCGGGAATGGCGTCGGCGCCTTCGAGCAGCGAGCTGCGGAAATATTGCTTGAAGAAATCGAGTTTGATGGTGATGTGTTTGATTCCCAGCTTTTTGCAGTGATATTCGGCAAACGGAATCTCGTCGGCATTGTGGTTGCTACCATAGTCGAACGACACGGCCAGAGCTATATCGTTTTGATACTCATATAGTAACGTTGTGCTGTCCATTCCGCCGGACAGTATCAGCAGGCTGTCTTTCATAGCAGTATGGTTTTAAAATGTACGATTCATCTGCGCCAGCAAGCGCTCCTGTTTCAGTGCCTGATGAGCTTCGTCGGCATAGTTGGCGAACGGGTAGATTGATATTCCGCCACGTGGCGTGAAAATGCCGTAAACCTCAAGGTAGCGCGGCTGCATAAGCGCCACAAGGTCTTTCATTATGATGTTGATGCAGTCCTCGTGGAAATCGCCGTGGTTGCGGAAGCTGAACAGATATAGTTTCAGCGATTTGCTCTCCACCATCCGCTCGCCGGGGATGTAATTGATGTAGATGTGCGCGAAATCGGGCTGCCCAGTTACGGGGCAGAGTGTTGTGAACTCGGGGCAGTTCAGCGTTACCAGATAATCGTTTTCGGGGTGCTTGTTGACGAACGTCTCAAGCATTTGCGGTGCGTAGTCGGTTGGATATTCCGTCTTTTTTTCGCCCAAAAGGGTTACACCTGCTATTTCTTCTCGTGTTCTCATATCGTTTTTAGTTTTAGAGGAAAAACTTAAAGCTCTGTTTTGCGGGTGCAAAGATAGAAATTTATGGTGAATCGGCTAACCGGTCAATCGAAAAATGAAATTGTGGATTGAATATCAAACAAAAAGCCCCGACAGATGCCGGAGCTTTTGTTGTTAAATCTTAAAAATTCTACCCGATTAGAATTTGAATGTTGCAGCAATGTTGATTGAACCGTTTTTAACACTATTGTCTTTATCACCGCCAGGTAACAAGTTAGAAAGACCAAGGTCGTAGCCCAGACGAACGCCCAGATTGTCGTTAATTTCGTAACCGGCACCGACTCCCAATCCTGCATCCAAGCGTTTCAGGTTAGATTTACCTTCATCATTGCCAAATTCCAAGCTTTCATCGTGTTTGTCTTCGTGGCCGTCGAATTCAGATTTCATTTTTGTTTTTCCCGTTGCCGCAATTCCTACGTAGGGCCCAGCCAAAACATAAATGTTGCCGAAAGTGAGTTTCACGTCAACTGGAATGGTGAAATACAGGATATTTGTAGTCTGTTTATATTTGGTTTTAATTTTGGTTCCTAGAACTTCCTCTTCATCTTTGTCTTTATACATATTACCCTTTGTCTCAATGTTCAATCCAGTTTCAAGTCCGAGCATGTCGCTAAATGCAATATCAGCGAAAGCTCCTATATTAATACCTGGTTTGAATTTAGCATCGTCATCCTTATTTCCTGCATATTTAGCATTCATGTTCGAAAAGTTGAGTCCGGCTTTAACGCCAAACGATGCTTGTGCAAACGCACTTGTTGACGAAATCATCAACAAACCCATAAGTGCAAATCCTAATTTTTTCATAAACAACATGTTTTTGTTATGCCTACTCTGTGCTTTTCGGCTTCCGCTGATACAAATCTATTGAAACATAATGTTTTTTCAAAATTTTGGTATTTTTTTTGTGTAGTTAATGCTGATTGAATCTGTCGGAAGCATGCATGCGTTTGCTACTTTTGGCGAAAACTTAATATTAGATATGCGAAAAAAATTATTACTGCTGGTTTCAGCACTGATTGCGGGTCCGTTTCTGTCGAAAGCCGACGAGGGAATGTGGCTGCCCGTACTTCTTGAGAAAAACATGGCCACAATGACCGAAATGGGGTTCAAGCTCACAGCCGATGACATTTACAGTATCAATCATGCATGCGTGAAAGATGCCATTGTAGCTCTCGATGGCGGCAGTTGCACGGCTTCGTTTGTGTCGGCCGACGGACTGATTATGACAAACCACCACTGCGGATATAGTGAGATTCAGAGCCACAGCACAGTTGAGAATGACTTGCTCACCAACGGATTTGTAGCGAGAAGCAGGGCTGAGGAACTGCCTAATTTGGGAAAAACGGCTTGGGTGCTTGTCAGAGTCGAGGATATTACGGAGCAGATTGTGAGCCAGATACCCGATGGCGTTACTCAGATTGAGCGTGATTCAATCATCGATATTTTATGCGATACTATTGTTACCCGTGCCATTAAGGACACCCATTATTCGGCAAAGGTTAATGACATGCTCCATGGAAATTTCTACTATCTGTTTGTGTATGAGGTTTTCAGCGATGTCCGATTGGTGGCTGCGCCGCCTGAGTCGGTAGGCAAATTTGGTGCCGACACCGACAACTGGATGTGGCCGCGTCATACGGGCGATTTCTCGATGTTCCGCGTCTACTGCGGACCCGACAGCACCCCGGCCGATTACGCTGAGGAGAACATTCCCTATCACCCGAAACACTTTCTGCCAATAGCGTTAAGCGGATATCAGGAGAACGATTTTGCATTTGTGATGGGGTATCCGGGTTCGACCGACCGCTATTATTCATCGTGGGAGACAGAGTCGGAGATGGAGGCAGTGAACGACGTGCGTGCACAGGTGCGTGGCGCAAAGCAGGACATTTGGAAAAAATATATGGACAACGACGAGAAAATCCGACTTCAATACGCAGCCAAGTTTGCAAGTTCGTCGAACTATTGGAAATACTCAATAGGCCAGAATCGCAGCCTGAAACGCCTGCATGTTGTTGATAAGAAACGTGAGCAGGAAAAAACTTTCACCGCGTGGGTTAACCAATCCGATGAACGCAAAAAGAAATACGGCGAGGCTCTCGACAAAATTGAGGATGGTGTGATTCAAAACCTTGCTTACAACAGCGCGATCACCTATTTTATTGAGACACAATTCCGTGGTTTGGAGTCGGGATATTTCGCATTTAGGGTTTCGCGTTATATGCAAAATCTGACTAAGAAGGGAATTGATCCCGATTATGTCGCATCAGTCAGTGAGCAGGTGAACAAAATGTCCGACGATTTTTTCAAAGATTACAATAGAGAGGTCGATCGTAGTACGTCGAAAGCGATGATCAGATTGTTTATGGAAAAAGTGCCGTCGGAGTTTTATCCCGAATATATAACCAAAACTTTATTAGGTAAATACAAAGGCAATGTGGATAAGTTTGTCGACGATGTTTTTGCAAAATCGGTGTTCTGCGACAAGGCGAAATTTGAGGCCTTCGCCAAAAATCCGACAAGCAAAGTTCTGCATAATGATCCGTTGGTGACTATCGGCAATGACTTTTACGATAAATATGTGTTTTTAAACAGATTATGTCACAATGGCGATATTAAGTTGAAAGAGGGAATGAGGTTGTATGTGGCAGGCTTGATGGAGATGCAGCCTGACAGGCTCTTCAGCCCCGACGCTAACAGCACCATGCGTTTAACTTACGGAACTATAGGTGGTTACAAACCTGCTGATGCTGTAACTTATGACTTTAAGACTACGCTCGACGGTGTAATGGAGAAGGAGGATACGTCAGTGCGTGAGTTTAACGTGCCCGCGAAACTAAAAGAGATTTATCGTGCTAAAGACTATGGCCGTTACGGAAATCCCGACAGTACGTTGAACACATGTTTCTTGACCAACAATGACATCACAGGCGGTAACTCGGGAAGTCCGGTTATGAACGCCAAAGGAGAATTGATAGGCCTTGCTTTTGACGGCAACTGGGAGTCGATGAGCGGCGATATCGCATTTGAGCATCAATTGCAAAAGTGCATTGCTGTCGATATCAGGTATGTGATGCTCATTCTCGACAAATATTTCGATGCGCAGAATTTGATTGGTGAGATGACGTTTAAATAGTCGGAATTCTAGTTTAACCACCATAAAGAGAGCCTTCCGGGATACGGAAGGCTTTTTTTTGTGAATAGTCGCGCCAATAACTTTTTGTGTTCTTTCGATAAACATCCGTTGGTTAATAAGTTATGTCGAAACGCCAACATACAAGCCATTAAATGCCGTTATTTCGAAAGTATTTTTATGACAAATCATTTTTATACGGAAATATGTCGAATTTCAGCAAAATAGTGATGGCGGCAGCACTTGCAGGACTTACAGCGTGCGTGCCATCGAAACAGTTCCAGGAGTTGAAAGAGAAAAACGTGGCAATCTGCAACGAGCGCGATTCCATCAAGAGCTTGAACGAGGACCTTACCGTGCAGACAACCGAACTTGAGGCTAAGGTTGAGGAACTCAACAAAAAACTTGAGAAAGAGGCGACCAACAAAACGGTTATTCGCGATTCGGCGCAATTCTACAAGAAGCAGTACAAGGTGTTCAAAACAATGTACGACGACTTGAGCGACGAGACTGACAAGCAGACCACCAGCAACGAGGCCGAACTCCGCCAGCTGATGGCCGACCTTCAAGTCTCGAAACAGGATTTGATGGAGAAGGAGCGCGACTTGAAAGCCAAACAGCAGGAGCTTGAGGATCGCGATGCCATTCTGGTGGCTCTCGACTCGAACCTGAACGCTCAACGCCGCGAGCTGGCCGAGAAAAACCGCCGCGTGCAGGAACTTGAAAATATTCTGAATCAGAAAGATTCGTCGGTTAGGGCGCTGAAGCAGAAAATCAGCCAGGCATTGCTCGGATTCGAGGACAAAGGTCTGACCGTGGAACAGCGCAATGGCAAGGTTTACGTGACTATGGATGAGAAACTACTCTTCAAATCGGGCAAGTGGGATGTTGATCCCAAAGGACAGTCGGCCATTAAGCAGATTGCAGGCGTTCTGGCTAACAACACCGATGTGAACATTATGATCGAGGGCCATACCGATGATGTGCCGATGAAAGGTACCGGCGATATTCAGGACAACTGGGATTTGAGCGCCAAGCGCGCCACTGCCATTGTCAAACTGCTCATTGCCGACGGCAAAATCGACCCCAAACGTGTGTCGGCAGCAGGACGCTCGCAGTATTCGCCTGTAGACCCGGCCAAAACCGCCGAGGCACGCGCCAAAAACCGTCGTACTGAGATTATCCTGACACCGAAACTCGACGAGATTTTCAAAATTCTGGAAACGAATTAATTAAATGCGTTAGGCACTAGGCATAAGAATCGACAAATAACTTAAAACTTAATACTATGATATCAATCCCGATGCCGTTTACCGCAGCCGACATTGAACAAAAAGTGTTCGATGCCAAGCAGCGCTCGAAACAACTTTTCGACGTTGAGCACCTGAAACTGGCTCTCAGCCTTATCGACCTGACAACCCTCAACTCGGTTGACACACAGGCCAAAGGAGCAAAGTTCGCCGAGAATGTAAACAACTTTAAGAGCAATTTCCCCGATGTGCCTAACGTGGCAGCCATCTGCGTCTATCCGTCGTTGGTGAAGACTGTTGCCAGCACGCTCAAATGCGAAGGGGTGGGAGTGGCATCGGTTGCCGCATGTTTCCCGGCATCGCAGTCGTTCATCGAGGTAAAGGAGTTGGAGTGCCGCATGGCTGTCGAGGCCGGCGCCACCGACATCGATATTGTCATTTCGCAGGGCGCTTGGCTTGCAGGCGACGTGCAGACCGTTTATGACGAGATATGTGCCATCCGTAAGGCTGTTGGCAAGGCGCACTTGAAGGTGATTCTTGAAACTGGCGTACTGCGCTCAGTTGAGGACATCTGGAATGCCAGCATTGTGGCTATGGAGGCCGGAGCCGACTTCATTAAAACATCAACGGGCAAACTTGAGCCTGCCGCCACCCCCGAGGCTATCTGCGTAATGTGCGAGGCTATTAAAGCTTACACTGCAAAAACTGGCCGCAAGGTGGGCATTAAACCGGCTGGCGGTATGACCGTTTCTGAGGACGCATTGCTTTATATGGCCGCCGTTGAGAACATTCTGGGCGCCGACTGGCTCAACAAC
Organism: Salinivirgaceae bacterium; assembly: GCA_017650325.1. Taxonomy (GTDB): domain Bacteria; phylum Bacteroidota; class Bacteroidia; order Bacteroidales; family SZUA-534; genus RUG13583. Next base: position 9,296 of record JAGCFC010000185.1, read on the forward strand.
AAACTTTTCCGTTTGGGTGCAAGCCGCATGGCCAACAATATCTTGACCGACATTGTAAGCATCGAAACCGGCAAGGTTCAGGTGGTTAAGTATTTCTAAGAAAGAGTTTGATATTTGCCAAAATAAAAACGGCTGTCGTAAAGGCAGCCGTTTTTTTATTGTATAACTCTTTTGCCAATTAGTAGTTGCCTACGTACGATACCACAGCTGCAGCGCAGCCTTCCTTGCCTTCGGCAAACGACAGCGACAGATAGTAAACCTGCGTTTTGCCGCAGAAAAAGTCGAAAAAGTCATACGACATTCCGTCCGACTCATCGTAGTTGCTGCCGTAGAATTTTGTGAAATCGTAAAGCTTTAGAATAATCTGGTCGGTGCAAGAGGAGTCGGCCTTAACGTTGAACCGATAATGTGTACCCTTGTTGAGCAGTATCGAGAATTCTTCTTTTTGCTTCTTCGAAGTAGTAACTGGTTCAAGTCTCACGCGGAAATCTTTCAGATATGTGGCCTTGCCAACAACATCTTTCATCACCTCGTCCTTCAGAGCTAAACCACATTGTGCCGACACCGTTTTTGCATTCATGCACATAGCGGCGCAGACGCCTGCAAATACGAAAAATCTGAATATTTTTTTTCTGATGCTGACCATTACTATGGTTTATTTCGGGCGCAAAGGTACAAAAAAGATATTTGCGTTCGCCAACGGGATGAGAATTTGTTTGCGTTTAGTCCTACTCATCCCCAAACTCCATCAGATAAGCCTTGATGAAATCGTTGAGTTCGCCATCCAAGACGGCCTGCACGTTCGATGTCTCGTAGCCTGTGCGCACGTCTTTCACCAGTTTGTAGGGGTGAAGCACGTATGAGCGGATTTGCGAGCCCCACTCGATTTTCTTCTTGCCAGCCTCAACTTTGTTAGTCTCGATGCGGCGCTTCTCCAACTCCAGGTTGTAGAGTTGCGATTTGAGCAGTCGCAGGGCGTTCTCACGGTTCTTCGGTTGGTCGCGGGTTTCGGTGTTCTCGATTGAAATCTCGTCGTCCTCGCCAGTGACGGGGTTTTTGAACTTGTAGTGCAGACGCACACCCGACTCCACCTTGTTCACGTTCTGACCGCCGGCGCCGCTCGAACGGAACGTGTCCCACGACAAGTTGGCGGGGTTGATGTTTATCTCAATGTCATCGTCGATTGACGGGGTTACAAAAACCGATGAGAACGAAGTCTGCCGCTTGCCTTGCGCGTTGAAAGGCGATATGCGGACCAAACGGTGCACACCATTCTCGCTCTTCAGGTAGCCGTAGGCGTAGTCGCCCTCGAACTCAAGCGTAACGGTTTTCACGCCAGCCTCATCGCCCGGCAGAAAGTTCTGTTCGCGCACTTTGTAGCCGTTTTTCTCGCCCCAGCGGATATACATTCGCATCAGCATTTCGGTCCAGTCCTGACTTTCGGTGCCGCCGGCACCGCTATTGATTTTCAGCACACAGTCCATGGGATCCTCCTTCTGGCGCAGCATATTCTTCAGTTCCAGGGCCTCGATAGCATCCAGGGCCTTTTTATAGTCGGCATCGACCTCCTGTTCGGTCACC
>JAGCFC010000186.1 GCA_017650325.1 Salinivirgaceae bacterium
GCTTCATATTAAGCAGATGCGAACTGTACGTACTCAAGTCGTTGTCGATGCTCTGCTCGTCGCCGATATCGATGAAAATATTCGAAAAAATGCCAACGCGGCTGTTTTGGTCAACAGGCAGTGGCAGTCCGCATTGAAGCATATATTGCAGTAAACCAACCGTTTTCAGGCATACTGACTTGCCGCCGGCGTTTGGTCCGCTGATGACCAGAATGCGGTCGGTGGTGTTAAGGCTGATGTTGAGCGGCACCAGAGTGCGCCCGGCTTCGCAGAAAGCCTCCTGCAGAATAGGATGCCGCGCGTTCTGCCAGTCGATGAGCGGCTCGTCGGCCAGTTGCGGCACGGTGGCTCCAATTTGCAGCGCATAGCGTGCCTTGGCGCGTATGAAATCGATGATTCCCAAAAACATAAGCGCGTCGTCAAGGTCGTCGGTATAGGGACGGATGCTGTCGGTTACCGATTTCAAAATCCTGACAATCTCGCGACGCTCGGCGGCCTCGAGTTCGCTGATGGCATTGTTCAACTCAACAACCGGCGCAGGTTCCACGTAGCTTGTCTTGCCCGTGGCCGACTCGTCGTGAATGATTCCCGCAATGCGCCTTTTCTGCGATGCCGAGATAGGAATCACAAGCCTTCCATCGCGGACAGCGAGAGTAGCGTCAGCCTCAACCCAACCTTCCTGTTGCGCCTCGGCAATAATGCGGCGGATGAGTTTCGATGCCGCGCCCTGCTTTTCAGCCTGCTCGCTGCGGATGCGTGCCAGTTCGGGCGAAGCGTTGTCGCGGATGCGGCCCTGCTTGGTCATAATGTGCTCAATGCTGTCGGTCACAAATGTGTGAACGGCAACGTTGGCCGCCAGTCCGCTCAAGGCGGGATACCGCTCAGCGTTCTCTTCCTTTGCAAAGAATCGCAGAATGGCCTTTACGGTTGACAATGAACGATATAGATTGAACAACTCCTCCGTTTCGGCAAACGAGCCGTCGATTCGCATTTTGGCGAAAAGTTTCCTCAAATCGAAGAAGAAATCGGTGGGAAATTCGACCTGACTCTGAACAAGTTGCATAAACTCCGACACTTCGGCAAGACGGTTCTGCACGTCGGCGGCCTTCGGCATAAAGCGCATTTTGTCGGTGAGCCATTGCCCAACCTCGCCCAAGCAGCAGCCTTTTACGGCTTCTCTAACTCGAACGAAGTCAATCTTTTGTTCAAAATTATCGGGATAAATCACTGTCTATTTTTTTTTCGGCAAAACTATCAAAATACTTAATTAAAACCTCAGTTCCATAAGCGTGGTATTCTGCCACTTGCCAAAACGGTCGATGGCGACACGCTCGCGGTAGCCAATCTCGCGGAACCCGCATTTCTTATGCAGGGCGATACTTGCTGTGTTTAAGGATATTATGGCCGAATAAATGCTCCAATAGCCCGCCTTGGGCGCTTCTTCAATGAGTTTGTTAACCAATTGTGTGCCAATGCCTTTATCTTGATAATCGGTGTCGACATAAACGCTCATTTCAACGCACCCCTTGTACACGCACCGCGACGATGTCGGGCTGACGGCAATCCAACCAACCACCTTGCCGCCGTCTTCATACACAAAACGGCAGTTTTTGGTGTGTCCCACATCCCAAGTTTCATAATCAGGGCATTTGGTGTTGAATGTCGATATTCCACTCTCGATACCCTGAAGGTATATTTCCGAAACCCGGGCCCAATCGGCCGCCTGCATTTCTCTAATCATTTTTCTTCGATTTTTTGCGTTGCAATTATCGTGTTTTTATGGCGAAAAATCACACTGTTGCATGTTTTTGGTTCAAAAATCCGCAACCGTTTTCTCCCAACTTTTCAACAATCATTTTATTCGTCGAATCATTTTCCTACAATTGCCTGATCAATCAAACAAAGGCTGACAAATGGGCAAGAACCTTTATATTGCAGAGAAACCGAGTGTGGCTCAGGAGTTTGCAAAGGCGCTCAAGGAAAGTATGTCGCGCGGCGACGGCTATCTTGAGGGCGACCGCAGCATTGTGACTTGGTGCGTTGGCCACTTGGTGACGATGAGTTACCCTGATGCCTACGACCCCACGCTGAAACGCTGGGACGAGAGCACTTTGCCGTTTCTTCCACAGAATTTTCTTTACGAGGTGATTCCCAACGTCAGCAAGCAGTTTGGAATTGTGAGCGGGCTGCTCAACCGTGCCGATGTCGATTGCATTTACGTCTGCACCGACTCGGGCCGCGAGGGTGAGTACATTTATCGTCTTGTTGACCAAATGGCCAAGGTGCCTGCCGACAAGCAGCGTCGCCGCGTGTGGATTGACTCGCAGACTGAAGAGGAAATTTTGCGCGGAATACGCGAGGCCAAGCCGCTCACCGAGTACAACAGCCTTTCCGATGCGGCCTACCTACGCGCCAAGGAAGATTATCTGATGGGTATCAACTTCAGTCGCATACTCACTTTGAAATACGGCTACACGGTGCGCCGTTTCCTGAATCTCGACAAACTTGGCGCCATTGCTGTGGGCCGCGTGATGACTTGCGTTTTGGGAATGGTGGTGCGCCGCGAGCGCGAAATCCGAGCCTTCGTCAAAACACCTTTCTATCGCATTCTGGGCGCTTTCGCGATGGGCGAGAACGCACAGTTCGATGGCGAATGGCGGGCTGTTGAGGGGTCGAAATACTTCGAGTCGCCGCTGCTCTACAAAGAGAACGGCTTCCGTCGGCGCGAGGATGCCGAGCAATGCGTGTCGATGCTCGAACAGTTTGGCAACGAGGCTGTTATCGCCAATATCGATAAGAAAAAAGAGAAGAAAAATCCGCCGTTGCTCTTCAACCTTGCCGAGTTGCAGAACGAGTGTTCGAAACTCTTCAAAGTGAGCCCCGACGAGACTTTGCAGATTGTGCAGGACCTTTACGAGAAAAAACTTGTGACCTATCCGCGTACCGACGCGCGCGTGCTGTCGTCGGCTGTGGCAAAGGAAATCACGAAGAATCTGCACGGTCTGGCCACTCGCCCCGAGTATCTGGAACTTACAAAGCAGGTGAAGCAGCACGGGCTTTACGCCACCATTGGCAAGAGCCGCTACACCGACGACAAGCAGATTACCGACCACTACGCCATAATCCCCACAGGGCAAGGCTTTCAGGCTCTTGACGGCTGTTCCGAGACCGCCCGCGGTGTTTACGACCGCATTGTCCGCCGCTTTCTGGCGATATTTTTTCCGCCTGCCGAATACCGCAAGGTCAGCATTGAACTGACCGTTGGCACCGAGCATTTCTTTGCCAATTTCAAGATTCTTGAAACGCCTGGCTACCTGACCGTTATGGGCGACACGCCAAAAACCGACGACAACAATCAGCAGGACGAAGTGCTCGACACCAACCAATTTGAATTGGTGAGCAAACTGAAGAAAGGTTCTGTGCTGCCCGTTGTCGGATATGAGTTGAAAGAGGGCGAGACGTCGCCGCCGAAGCGCTACAATTCAGGTTCGCTGATTCTGGCAATGGAAAATGCAGGACAACTGATTGAAGACGAAGAACTTCGGGCGCAAATCAAGGGAAGCGGCATTGGCACAAGCGCCACCCGCGCCGAGATTCTGAAGAAGTTGGTGAATATCGACTATCTGAACCTGAACAAGAAGACGCAGATTGTGACCCCTGCCAAGTTAGGTGAGATTGTTTATGAGGTTGTCAACGCGTCGATACGGCCGCTGCTAAACGCCGAACTGACAGCAAGTTGGGAAAAGGGCCTTACAATGGTGGCCAACGGCGAAATAGGTGAGCAAGAGTATATGACCAAACTCGAGGCCTTTGTCCGCAAACTGACCGACAGCGTGAAGGTTGTGCAGAACCAATCGTCGCTGACACCGGTGTTTGGGGCGTTTGAGCAGTATTATAAGTGAGTAAGGTGTAGTGAGTAAAGAGTAAAGTGTAGTGAGTAGAGAGTAAGGAGTAAAGTGTGGAGATGATGGAGTAATGACACAAAAAAGCCGGAACGAATCCGGCTAAACTTTCTCACAGTTACACCGAGCCAAGTGTTATAATGCAACTCGAAAGTATAATTGCTCACTTTTAGGTAGCTCTAATAACACTGTATCCCAAATCGAAAGCAACGCCGCAAAGATAACAAA
>JAGCFC010000187.1 GCA_017650325.1 Salinivirgaceae bacterium
TCGCCCTTTTCTTACTAATTGTTGTATAGTTGGCATATTTTTATTAATAAAATGTACATAATTCTCCGCAAAAATCGGTTCGCAAAGGTAAAAACAATTTCTTCTTAATCAATACTCTCAAAATAAATATTTTGAAAAATACTGTTTGGCTGTAAAAAGCCCATTGTTTAAGTACTTGACCGCGGTTATTTACAACTATCCACACTTTTATCAACACCCGCATCATCGATTTTTTCGTTAAGAACGGCGCACAATACGAGAAAAAAACGATACCACACGCCATAAATCAGCTTTTAACATATATAATATGTGTGAACGCATAAAAACTCCACATGGACATTTGCACATGCTCGATTTTCATATATATAAATAGGTGTGATTATAAAAGTGTGAATGTGTACTTCTGACTTTTTTATTTTTTTATTTTCTACATTTGCCAAAAAAAATGGGATATGTCTCTATTCTTAAGATAACATACAGCACCCATTAACAATGTTTAACTTTAAATAATTTGATAATGTCACATCAAATAAATGGCATACAGCAGATGGGCGTCGGAGTTCCGAACGTTCTGGAAGGCTGGGAATGGTACAATAAGAATTTTGGAATGGACGTGAAGGTGTTCGATGAGGCTGCTGTAGCGAAACTGATGCTGCCGCACACCGGAGGCAAAACCCGCGAGCGCCGCGCCATCTTCGCCTTGAACATGCAAGGCGGTGGTGGTTTCGAGATTTGGCAGCACACTGGCAAAACACCAGAAATGCCAAAGTTCGAAATCCAGATTGGTGACCTTGGCGTCTGCATTGCAAAGATGAAGACCACCGACATTCATAAAGCATATAACACTTTCAGCAGCAAGGGCTTGGATCTTCTGACATCGGTCGAGAAAGACCCTGCCGGAACAGAGCACTTTTATATGAAGGACCTCTATGGTAACCTTTGGGAGTTTGTTCAGGAATCGTCGATTTTCACAAGCACCAAAGCTGTGAACGGCGGCGTGTTTGGCGGCGTAGTGGGTGTTAAGAACATCGAAGAAAGTCTGCCCGTCTATCGCGACATTCTGGGCTACGACAAAGTGGTTTACGACAAAGAAGATGTATTCGCCGACTGGGGCGGCGTGCCGGGTAGCGGTAACCGCTATCGCCGTATGCTACTTGCACAGACAAGCGAAGGCCACGGCGCATTCTCGCCAGTGTTCGGCAAGTCGCAGATTGAGTTGGTGCAAGTTCTCGACCGCGAGCCAAAAGGTATTTTCGACGGCCGTATTTGGGGCGACCCGGGCTACATTCAAATCTGCTACGACATTGCCAATATGGATGACCTGCGTGAATTTGTTAAGTCGAAAGGTTTCCCGTTCACTGTTGACAGCACACGCGCCGGCGACACCTTCGATATGGGTGAGGCAGCCGGAAGTTTCGCCTACATTCAGGCGCCCGAAGGCACGCTTATCGAGTTTGTCGAGACACACAAAGTGCCAATTGTCAAGAAGTTGGGCATTGTGATTGATTTGCACAAGCGCGGCATGGACAAGCCGTTGCCACGTTGGCTGCTCAAAATGTTCGCACTGAAACGAGTGAAATTTTAAGAGCCACATACGATATTAACTAATCCGCATCTGAAGAGGGTGCGGATTTTTTTTGCGAAAAGCATTTTTTTCTCCTTACAAGGTAGGGTTTTGGCTGTTAAGATTGTCTTATATGTGTATAACGCTTAAAAAATGAACGCTATGATACGCTCGACATTAAAATACTGCAAAGCAATTGTTTGCCTATCGGCAATTATGCTTACATCGGTTTGCGGCTACGCACAGTTCCACAGGCACTATCACCATATATTTTTAGACCCGGTTGTCGATTACAACTTGAACGCGATTGCGAGGCAAGCCATATTTGCCGATCTCGTTTTGCATGACTTTTCGAACGAGACAATTTGCTCACACCATCACTCTACGTTCGACAGATCGGCAGCAGCAAAATTATATGCCGAAGAGATTGCCATAAACACAGCCGCACCTCTTGCCTACGACCTGTTGTCGCTGACCGATATCAACGACCGCGACTTACGGGCTGCTGGATTTGCTCTCGGTTGCGCCCAATTAGCGCTGAGCGCGGCTGCAATTCACAAGGCAACACAGGCGAACAAAGAAGCCATCGAGACAGAGGCCGACACCGAATCGCCGACACCCGACAATGAAAAACTGCAAGAGCAACGCCGCAGAGAGAACAAGGCTATAACAACTCTCTTTGTTATCGAAGCCGCTGCCATGACACTTGACGCCATTTTCGGTAATTACGGAGGCGGATATCGGCCACACCACGTCCGCCACTACTATCCCCGCAGGCATTACCACCCTTATTATTAAGAATATACAAAGAACTATAACCAGGCCCCATAACTGTCGCACAAACACGGCGGTTATGGGGCGTTTTTATTAGAGCAACATCACCCGCCGAAGAAATCTGAAAATTTGGCTAAAAACTTTTTGCTCTCCCCTTCTTATTATAATAACTTTGCGCAACCTAAGACGAAGCCACGTTCTGGCGGATTGAAACTTATTAGTGAGATGGGAATACAAATTGAACTACTGCTTCTGGTAATTTCGATATTGTTTTTTGCGAGCATTTTAGTGGGAAAAGCGAGCAGCAAATTCGGCGTGCCGATTCTCCTTTTGTTTTTAGGCGTTGGCATGCTTTTCGGCAGCGACGGATTGGGCATTCAGTTCGACAACTACAATCTTGCGCAAACCATTGGCACTGTAACCCTCTGCATAATATTGTTTTCTGGCGGGATGGACACAAAAATCAACGACATCCGGCCTGTTATTGCCCCTGGAATTGTGCTGGCCACCGTTGGAGTCCTGCTCACAGCTCTTCTCACAGGTTTGGCGGCATGGTGGATTTTGGGACTCACAATGAAATCGGTAGGGTTTGGTGTTTTGACCGCCATGCTGCTTGCGGCAACAATGTCGTCAACCGATTCCGCCTCAGTATTTTCCATCCTCCGATCAAAAGGTCTTTATCTGAAAAACAACCTGCGACCGACACTCGAGCTCGAGAGCGGCAGTAACGACCCCATGGCTTTTGTGCTCACAATCACACTCATTGGACTAGTTAATTCCGATGCTGAGCCATCTTACATGATGGCCTTTGTTTCGGTGGTGATGCAACTAGTGATTGGCGGCGCAGTCGGATATCTTCTTGGCACTCTGCTCGTTATCATTATCAACAAACTAAAATTGGAGAACGCAACACTCTACCCCATTTTGGTACTGACATTCTGCATCTTCATTTTTTCATCGACATACTACCTCAACGGCAATAGTTATCTGGCTGTATATGTGGGTGGTTTGGTGATCGGTAACTCAAGGTTTGTGCACAAGCGCTCAACATCGAATTTTTTCGACGGTCTGTCATGGCTGAGCCAACTGTGCCTGTTCCTCACGCTCGGACTGCTAGTCAACCCGTCGGAGTTGGAGCCGATAATTATCCCCGGACTGCTTATCAGCGTGGCAATGATGTTCATCACTCGCCCAATTAGCGTTTTTCTGTCACTGCTTCCATTCCGCAAATTCCAATTCCGCGACAAGGTTTTCGTATCATGGGTGGGATTACGCGGTGCGGTGCCAATCATTTTCGCCATTCTCACATTGGCCAACGATGTGCCGTACGCAAGACTGATTTTCAATCTGGTGTTCTTCTGCACGCTTGTATCACTCATTCTGCAAGGCACAACTCTACCCTTTGTGGCCAAACGTCTTAAGGTTGCCGAAAAGCCCGATGACAAACTGAAACCGAAGAATTTTGACATCGATTTTCCTGAAGAGATAAAATCGGCGACATCGGAAATACTGCTCACCGACAATATTTTAAGCAACGGTTCACGCCTTATGGATCTGGGCATGCCCGAAAAAACGCTGGTTATTATGGTCCGCCGCGGCGACTCATTTTTTGTACCCACAGGCAGCACCCAGCTTATGGCCGGCGACAAACTTCTGGTTATCACCGACAACAATGAAGCTCTTGAGGAAACTTACCGCAAAATGGGCATAGTAAGCTGATTGTCAATTAAAAAATTCAATCTGAAATGGAACAGAAAAGCACTTTCGTCGACAGCAATTTGGTAATCGAATCGTTTGCCAATTTGAAACCATATTATGACCAACTACTTGACCGACAGCTGAAAACAAACAGCGCCGTTTGGCAATGGTTGCTCGATTGGAGCGAACTCGACAGTTTTGTTGAAGAGGATTTTGCCTGGCGCTACATAAAATCGACTTGCAACACCGAAGATGCGGAAACCAAAGCCGCATTCGACAAGTTTGTGACCGACATTGAGCCAGAGATAGTATTGATTGCCAACAAATTGGAAAAGCGATTTCTCAGCCCCGAAGTGCAGCTTCACGTTGACAAAGCCAAACTGTTCACAATGGTGCGGTCAATCAAAACCAGCGATGAGTTGTTCCGTGAAGAAAATGTGAAAATTGAGGCTGAACTACAGCAGGCCGAGCAGGAATTTGGCGCCATCAGCGCAAAAATGACAGTCGATATCGATGGCCGTACAATGACAATGCAACAGGCAACGAACTATATGAAAACAGCCAGTCGCGACAAGCGTAAAGAGGTGTACGAAAGCATGATAGCCCGCCGTTTGGCCGACAAGCCCGCCATCGACTCGCTGATTGAGCGTCTGATGAAACTGCGTAACACCATTGCCGCCAACACTGGATTCGACTGCTACACCGACTTCCGTTTCCGCCAGTTGGGCCGCTTTGACTACACCATTGCCGATTGTCGTGATTTTCACCAGTCGGTGGCCGATATTGTGGTTCCTTTGGTTGAAGAGATTCACGAGCGCCGACGCAAAATGATGGGCCTCGACGTACTGCGCCCCTACGATTTGTCTGTCGATTTGCCGATTGGCGTAAAACTAAAACCCTTCGAATCGACCGACGACCTGGTGCGAAAAGCCACACTCTGCTTCCGCGATGTGGACCCCGAAATGGGCATGATAATGAACACTATGGCTCGTATGGGCCGACTCGACCTCGACTCGCGCGTGGGCAAGGCGCCCGGCGGATACAACTACCCGCTCTACCGCAGCAACACTGCATTTATTTTTATGAATGCCACCGGAAATCTGCACGATATGGTGACGCTGATGCACGAGGGAGGACATGCTGTTCACGCTTTCCTTTGCGCCAACCAACCGCTGGTGCATTTGAAAGACACTCCCGCCGAAGTGGCCGAATTGGCAAGCATGAGTATGGAGCTGATAACAATGGCGCAATGGCATCACTTTTTCAGCGACGAAAAACAACTGCGGATTGCAAAACTTGCTCAACTCGAAGATGTTATCAGCGGATTGCCCTGGATTGCCGCCATCGACAAATTCCAGCATTATCTTTATGGAAATAAAGGGAATACAGCCGAACAGCGTACTCAAGCCTGGCACGAAATTATGGAGCAGTTCGGCAGCCGCGTAGTCGATTATTCGGGCTACGAGGACGCCAATGATAACAAGTGGCAGCGGCAGTTGCACATTTTTGAACTGCCGTTCTACTACATCGAGTACGGGTTTGCCCAACTGGGCGCCATCAGCATTTGGAAACGCTATACCGAGAATCCGCAGCAAGCTATTGCCGACTTCAAAAACGCACTGCGGTTGGGCTACAGCCATTCAATTCCCGAAATATACAAAGCCGCCGGCATAAAATTCTGTTTCACACCCGAATACATATCGGACCTGATGGATTTTGTGAAATCTGAAATGAGGAAGTTGGAGGAGTAACTTCTCAACTATCCTCTTCCTTTTTTCATATTTCATTGTTATATTTGACAATCATTTACGCAGGATTTCTAATTCTGCAGAATTAAAAATATAACACTCCAAACCAATGAAACGTATCATATTATTGACGGCCATTGCCGTTTCAGCGCTGACAGCTTGCCACAAAGCAGAAACAACAATCAGTATCAATCTGACCGACCTTCCCGAGGGCGCAGTTGTCGAAATTTACAAATTCGAAGGGCGTGTTGGCGACCGAGTCTTTTCTGATACCGTGCACAACGGCGCATTCTGCCAAACTTATGTTTGCGATTCGTTCAATACCGACACCTACTATGATGTCTCTGTCGCAATGGGCAATTACAATTCAAGCCGCTGGATCTATATCAGTCCCAACACAAACTCAACAGTATCAGGTTCGGACATATATGCAAGCAAATGGACTGTGACGAGTAAGAATCCGCACCAACGGTTTGAAAACGATATGAATGATGCCAAAGGCGAAGTGGATGTAGAAATGGATAAGCTCGAAGCCAAGTTGCAAACCACTGAAGTAACGCCCGAAGAGCGCCAATCGATTATAGACAAACTTAATAGACTGCATTCAGAACTTACTGATTTGACGTTTTCAGCAATGGAAAAACTGCCAGTCGATGAATATTGGATGGAACGATTTGAAATAATGACTACACCAGTAGTACACATGGGCACTGCATATCGGAAATATGCACAATTGGTCGAACTCTACAACCGAATGTCAGAAGACGACAAAGCGACACCCGTCGGCAAACGCATAACAGAGAAAATGTTTGGCAAGACACCTGCCGTTGGCGAAAAATTTACCGATGCGGATTTGTACGATGTTGAAGGAAAAATTCACCATTTGGCTGAATACCAAGGAAAATGGATGCTACTCGAATTCAGCAGTATTAGTTGCACCCCGTGCAGAAACTTTACGCTGGTTACAAACTATTTATACGAAATAGGAATTGGGCAAAATATCGAGTTCATTACTTTAACCGAAGACCCACAGACAGCGTTCGAAGAGATGGCTTCCACTGATAAGCCTGCCGGTCCTTTTTGGAACAACCGCAACCGCACTCTTTTCCCAACCTACAAAATCAGTTCAATGCCGACATTCTATCTAATATCGCCAGACGGCACAATAACCGAAACGTGGAAAGGACTTGATTTGCAACGCGCTGTGGATGCCATTATCACAGCCGGTGCGTTTCCGAAACCCGAATTCAAAACAGAAAACAGCGCAACAATTATCACCAATCCAGTATTTACCAGCAGCAACCACGCAATACTTGTCGAAGGTGTTGAACTCTACGCCGACTCAACAGTGCTCTACTGCACCCACCCAAGCACTATCAGTTTTACAATTAAGCCAGAAACTTGTTTGAGCGCTAATGACAAGGAAATCAAAATCTTAAAAACTGATGCCGGACGCGACAAAATTAATTGGTCTCGTTCAGGTGGAATCGGCCGCTACCGCATAACATTCGGGCCACTGCCCAAAAACACCACTGAATTTAACTTTATTGAAAACAACAGTCCGAAGAGCTTCCGTGTTTTGGGAATAAAGATTAAGGAATAAAACCAAACAGCGTTTACAACGCCATGGGCGGTCTCTACTGGATTTGTGGTTCAATCAAAATTCGTTAGCACAAAAAACGCACACGGATTCAGTCTGTGTCATCGCGTGTCGTCTGTGCGAAAAAAAAACTGTGTCACCACTGCACGGAATAATCTGCCACTTTGTCGCAAAACAATGTTTGGTCGGCAATTTGTGTGGCACAATGTCGGTTCATTCCCGAAAGGGCGTGACAAAAAGTGTTGAATCAATTTAAAATAATATAAATCAAAGCGATATGGAAAACACAGAACAAGAAGAAAAGGAAGTAAAAGTGGAAGGCGAGACCAATGTTCAACCCGAAACTGACGATGCTGACAACGATTCGAAGAAATCGAAAAAAAGCCGTAAACAGCGCAAGGAAGACGAGGCTAAAGACAAAGAAATTGAGGAACTTAAGGCACAAGTCGAGGAGCAGAAAGACCGTTATCTGCGCCTTTCAGCAGAGTTCGACAACTACCGCAAACGCACGCTGAAAGAGCGTGCCGACATGCTGAAAACGGCAAATGGTGACACTTTGTCGGGTATGCTGCCTGTACTCGATGACCTTGAGCGCGCAATGCAGAGTATGGAAAAAGCCACCGATGTGGCTGCCGTACATGAAGGCGTTGTGCTGATTTACAATAAATTGCAAGAGTTCCTAAAAAACAAGGGCATTGTCGAGATTGATGCGATGAATCAAGTTTTCGACACCGACCTGCACGAGGCAATCACCAAAATTCCGGCCCCGACCGAAGACCTTAAAGGCAAAGTTGTAGATGTTATTCAAAAGGGCTATAAGATTGATACAAAGGTGATTCGTTACGCAAAGGTTGTGGTTGGCGAATAAGTTAGACTACTGTCACTTTTGCCTAATGCCTAAAACCAAAAAGAATTGATTATGAGTGAAAAACGAGATTATTACGAAGTGCTTGAGGTGCCAAAGACCGCCACGGCGGACGAAATCAAAAAGGCATACCGCAAGCAGGCGATAAAATATCACCCCGACAAGAATCCGGGCGACAAGGAGGCCGAAGAGAAGTTCAAAGAGGCGGCCGAAGCCTACGAGGTGCTGAGCGACCCGCAGAAACGCCAGCGTTACGACCAGTTCGGACACGCCGGAATGGGCGGTGCAAGCGGCTTCAGTGGCGGCGGCATGTCGATGGACGACATCTTCTCGCACTTTGGCGACATTTTCGGCGGAAGCGGTTTTGGCAGTTTCTTCGGCGGAGGTTTCGGCGGAAGTCGCAGAGGCGGTCCGCAAACCCGTGTGAACAAAGGCAGCAATCTTCGCGTGAAGGTTAAACTGACATTGTCGGAAGTTGCAAACGGCGTCACAAAAAAGATAAAAGTAAACAAATATGTGGCCTGCGACAAGTGTAATGGCACCGGAGCCTTCGACTCGAATTCGTACAGCAACTGCTCAACCTGTCACGGCTCGGGCGTTGTGACGCGAATCACCAACACCATTCTCGGACAAATGCAACAGTCGTCGGTTTGCCCGAACTGCGGCGGCGACGGACGCATCATCACACGCCGATGCACCAGTTGCAACGGCGAGGGAATTGTCCAAAAGGAAGACATTGTGACACTTAACATTCCTGCCGGCGTGGCCGATGGTATGCAGCTGTCAGTCAGCGGAAAAGGCAACGCGGCACGCCACGGCGGTATCAACGGCGATTTGCTGGTTGTGATTCAAGAGGAAGAGCATCCTGAGCTTATCCGTGATGGCAACGATCTGATATATAGCCTGTTCCTATCGATGCCCGATGCCATTTTGGGCACAACGGCCGAAATCCCGACAGTTGACGGAAAGGTGAAAATCAAAATCGACCCGGGCACGCAATCTGGCAAGATTCTGCGCCTGCGCGGAAAGGGAATCCCCGAACTCAACGGCTACGGTCGTGGCGACCTGCTGGTCAACATTCAGGTTTGGACACCGCAGAACGTCACCCGCGACGAGGCTCGGATAATCGAGAAACTGAAGGAATCGGACAGCTTCACGCCAAAACCCGACAAAAACGACCGCAACTTCTTCGAGCGAATGCGTAACTTCTTCAGTAATTGACAGTTCTAACTACGGAACACACGAAAAACTCGGAAATACTAAAAGCGCAATTGGATTTATTCAATTGCGTTTTTTCTTTACCTCCCCCATTTTCTTTTCACGATAGTTATTGGATTTCAGCGGTTAATAAAAAACGTGTTTTGTGAAATTTCAGCCGATTTGATTTCTTATTTTTCGAAACAAATTTTGATAGAATTAATCGCAAAACAATAAAACATTAAGATATGCACTACCATTTCATTGCCATTGGCGGAAGCGCTATGCACAATTTGGCCATCGCCCTGCATCAGAAAGGCGAAACTGTTACTGGTTCCGACGACGAGATTTTTGAACCGTCGCGCTCGCGGCTCGCGGCTTGCGGACTGCTTCCCGAGCAGCCGGGCTGGCATCCTGAGAAAATCACCACTGGCATTGACGCCATTGTGCTGGGTATGCACGCCAAAGCCGACAATCCGGAACTGCTCAAGGCGCAGCAGCTGGGGCTGAAAATCTATTCGTACCCCGAATTCCTTTATAATCAGACTCAAGACAAGACACGGGTTGTTATCGGCGGAAGCCACGGCAAAACCACCACCACAGCAATGGTAATGCACGTGCTGAAAACTGTCGGCATTCCGTTCGACTATATGGTTGGCGCGAAAGTGAAGGGCTTCGACACTATGGTAGGATTGAGCAACACCGCAAAAGTTGCTGTGTTTGAAGGCGATGAGTATCTGACATCACCCATCGACCCGCGGCCGAAATTTCACCTTTACAAACCCGACATCGCGCTCATCACCGGCATTGCCTGGGATCATATCAATGTTTTCACAACTTTCGAAGATTACGTCTGGCAGTTTGAGCGGTTCTCGCAACTCATTGAGCCAAAGGGGTCGCTCGTCTATTTCGAAGGCGACGAGAATCTGCGCGCCATTGCAGCCAAATGCCGTCCCGACATCGAGCTGCTGCCATATAACACACACACCTACACCATCGCCGACGGCATAACTTATTTGACCGACAGCGCCGATAAATTCAAACTGTCGGTGTTTGGCGAGCACAATCTGCAAAACATTGCCGGCGCAATGCAGGTCTGCCTGAAACTGGGTGTCAGCAAGGCCGATTTCTACCGCGCAATGACCACATTCGAAGGTGCCGACAAGCGCTTGCAACTGATTTACAGCAATGTCAACAGCTTGTCGTTCACAGATTTCGCGCATTCACCATCGAAACTCAAGGCCACCATTGCGGCTGTCCGCAAGCAGTTCCCCGACAAGAAGATTATCGCTTGTATGGAACTGCACACCTACAGCAGTTTGAGTAGCAACTTCCTGGCGCAGTACACCGGAACAATGGATTTGGCCGACCGCTCGCTTGTCTATTTCAACCCCCACGCCATCGAGCTGAAGGGGCTGCCGGGCATCACCATACCGCAGGTTGAGGCCGCCTTTGGCAAAAACGGGCTGAAGGCTTACGACAACATCGACGCTCTGCAAGCCGACCTGAAAGCCCAACCGGCAACCAACAGCGTGCTGCTGTTCTTGAGCTCGGGCAACTTTGCCGGCACCGATTTGAAAAAGCTGGCGGAAGAAGTGTTAAAGTGAGATTTTTTTGTTAGCTTTGGCTAACAATTAATTCTCACATTATGAACACTAAACACGTACTTCAGGCTATTACTGCATTTGCGTTTGGCGCAATATGCTCAACGGGTTATGCACAGAACAATGGCACCGCCAATTCTGACGAACCAATTATTATCACAAAGGACAGCTCTGCCGACCAACCGGTTATCGACACCACCATATGGGCTAATCCCCAGGAAAGAGCTCAATTTCCTGGTGGAGATTCTGTTTTACGCCAATATATTATCGACAATTTGGTTTATCCGGAATCGGCAAAAGACCCCAATTTGAATGGACATGTTCCGGTTTCTTTTGTGATAGGTAAAGACGGGCAAATTGAGCCCGAACGTGTACGCATCCCTACCGACATTGGAGGCAAATACAGAGGCATCGAACCCGCGCTTGACGCAGAAATCATTCGTGTGGTGAAAAGTTTGCCTAAATTCGGACCTGCCTACCGTCATTTATATAAATATGGTGAAATAGAGAGAGTGCCCGTAAGATCTCAAGGGAATATATTGTTCCGCATCCGAAACGGACAGATTAATTCAGTTGAAATATTAATCCTCTAATTCAGATAATGATTGTGAGCGTACCTCACATTTTCCGAGCCGCCCTTGCATTTGCGCTAGCTGCCATTTGCACAACCAGTTATGCGCAGAACAATAATTTGGCGGCTGGCGATACAACCCAAACTAACACCACTCTGCCAAAAGAAGAAGATGAACAGAAAGTGATACGTGTTATTGAAATTATGCCCGAATTTCCTTGTGGCGAAGTCGGGTTGCGCAAGTATCTTGAAGTAAACACTGTTTATCCTGAGGAGGCGAAAAACAAAGGATTGGAAGGAAAGGTTTTCGTAAATTTCGCTGTTAGTGTAACTGGAGATGTTGAAGACGTTAAAATCGAACGTGGCGTTGACCCAATTTTGGATAACGAGGCTATCCGCGTTGTGCAGAGTATGCCTAAATGGAAGCCCGGAATGCAACGAGGGAAACCAGTTAGAACGACGTTCACCTTATCGGTAGCTTTTCCTCCTAATAACATCGCATCCTCGACAGAAACTGGCCCTGAATTTCCCGGAGGAGCTTATGCTTTAGAAAAATATATTTCGCAACAACTTTCAGAACATCTTAAAACAGTAAAAAATAAAACAGGGAAATACAGCTTCATAATCAACAAACAAGGACATGCAGAAAACATTCGTGTAGTGCGGCGCATTAATTCTACAATAGATAATATTGTAGTAAGCGTATTACAAGATATGCCCCAATGGAATTGTGCATGTTTTCGGAAGGAACCTGACAAATGGCCTGTCACCGTTTCAATTATGACTAACAAATATGGGAGATTATCTGTTAGTGTCGAAACTATGTGGGTGAAATAAAAAAGGAAACAACCGCCATTAACTTTTCGTGCAAAACAACGTCTTTCAGATAAAAATGTGACATATTATATTTTGTCGTTTGAAAAACAGTTGAAGTTTTGGAACTTAAAAAGAATCCCAAAGTCGATTTAAGACGCTACAGCGGCTTGTTTTTGGAGGTGGGTTTTGTGGTTGCGATAGGCGCAGTACTTCTTGCCCTCAACTACTCTGTCCATACAAAAAACACCGTTGTTTTCGGCGAACTCAAAACAGTGATTGCCGAAGAGGGAATCGTGCCCATTACCCGCCAGCAGGCGAAAACACCTCCTCCACCGCCAGAAATCCCGAAAGTGGCCGAAGTCATCAATATTGTTGACGATGACACCAACCTCGACGATGAGCTTGATATTGAAGACATTGAGGCCGATCAAGAGACCGAGATAATCGTTGTCAAAAGGCAAGAGGAGGAAGAGGATGACGAAATCTTCATAATTGTTGAGGAGATACCCGAGTTTCCGGGCGGCGAAGATGCTTTACACCGATTTATGATAGAGCACACCAAATATCCAAAGAATGCCAAGAAAAACAAGGTTTCCGGAACTGTTTACGTCCAGTTTGTGATCAACGAGAATGGCGAAATCGAGAATGTGCAAATTCCTCAAAGCGTTGACCCTGCCCTGGACCGGGAAGCTATCCGCGTGGTAAAAAGCATGCCGAACTGGATACCCGGCAAAATTCGGGGCAAACCGGTCAAGGCATTACAAACCTTATGGTTCGATTTTGTAAGCCGATGAGCTGCATCTGTCAAAAATAGGCAAGCCATATGACAAGTTGAAAATCTTTTTGTTAACTTTGGAATTACTAACAAAACCATTTCGACTATGAAAATTTCAACAACAATCCTGGCCATTGCGCTTGCCGCGATTTTCACTATGGGCTATACGCAGAGTAATGCACAAATCATCGTTCCAAAGGACAGCACCGCCGCTGCCGACCAGCCGATTATCGACGATGACAACACCATTTATACATCGGTTAAAATAATGCCGGAATTCCCCGGCGGCGAAGCGGCTATGAAAAAGTATTTTGCTGACAAAATGAAGAGTTGGGAATCGACAAGATTCATAAGTGGGAAAGTTTTTGCGCAGGTTGTGATTGGAAAAGACGGCAAGGTGGAGCCCGAAAGCGTGAAGCTTACATCGAACCTTGAGCCTGAAATCAACGAGAAAGTGGTTGATTTGGTAAAAAAAATGCCCCAATGGACACCTGGCATGCGATACGAGTCGAGATCAGGGAAAGTGGCGAAGGTGCTTGCACGTGTATCAAAGACTATTCCTATTGATGTATCGGTTGAAGGAGAAGGAGAAGAACAAGTGTTCATCATTGTTGAGCACATGCCCGTTTTTCCAGGCGGCGATATCGCTTTGCGCAAATTCATTGCCGAAAACATTAAATATCCCGAGGAGGCCAAAGCAAAGAAACTTCAAGGCAAGGTTTTTGTCTCGTTTGTAATCGACAAGAATGGCGATGTTGTAAATCCCAAAATAGCAAGAGGTATAGACCCAATACTTGATGCCGAGGCCCTTCGTGTGATAAAAACTATGCCCAAATGGGAGCCCGGCTCACAACGCGGAACTCTAGTAAACGTATCGTACACCGTTCCTGTGAATTTTGTGATGGAATAGACAAATTAACCCTCAAACCGACAAATATCGCGAAATGAACATCCGCAAAACAATTCTGGCTATTATGCTTGCCGCAATTTGCACAACAGGCTACGCACAGAACGAGAACAGCCAGCCAAGCACCACGGATGATTACACGTTAGACAACAAACAGAAAAGCTCATTTTATAAAACTCCGGATGAGGAGAAAGAAGACAACAATGTGTACACCGATGTTGACAAAAAGCCTGAATTTCCCGGCGGATATTCAGCCCTGTACAAGTATATCGCCGACCATCTGAAATATCCCGAGACGGCAAAGATGAAACGCATACAAGGAAAGGTTTTTGTCAAATTTATCGTTGGTAAAGAGGGTAATGTGGAGGATCCGGAGGTTGTAAAGAGCGATGATCCCGCACTTAACTCAGAGGCCATCCGTGTAGTGAGCAGCCTGCCCAAATGGATTCCCGGCTCACACAAGGGTAAAAAGGTTCGAGTAGCAAACACTATTACTGTCAACTTCAAACTCGACGAGCAACCGATTGTAAACGAAATGCCTAAATCACCGGATGATGACGACAACCAAATATTTTTCTTTGTTGAGAAAATGCCCGAATTTCCCGGTGCCACTGATATTTTTGCTGTGAGCAATTTTTTATCCGAAAACATTAAATATCCCGAAGAGGCGAAGGCAAAATCCTTGTCGGGAACCGTTTTTGTTCAGTTTGTAGTCAATAAAGAAGGCGATGTTGTGAACATCAAAATAGCAAGAGGCATCGACCCATTACTCGACGCCGAAGCCATCCGCGTGGTGAAGAATATGCCGAAGTGGAAACCCGGGGCGCAAAGCACAAGAATCAATGGCGAAAAAGTGTGGGTTCCAAAAAACGTGTCCCTCACTGTGCCTGTAAAATTTACGTTGTAGTTGAGGCTTTACGCCGATAATATCCGTGAAAGCGCCCCTCCGGAAAAATCTTCGTCAAAAATTCGGTTCCATGAGTAATAAATTACGTCAAAAAAAGTTATATTTATAGGTAACTTTAAAACGTAATACTATGGAACTCAAGAAAAATCCCCGAGCAGACTTACGGCAATACGCCGGACTGTTCTTCGAAGTAGGATTGGCAGTTGCGTTGGGTGTCGTTCTGGCATCGTTCAACTACTCCAATCATGAGCAAAACCGTATGGTTTTTGGCGAGATTGACAACTTTGACATCGAGGATGTGCTGATTCCCGTCACCCGCCCGATGGAACTAACTCCACCTCCGGCTCCTCCAAAAGTTGCCGAGGTTATTACAATCATCGAAGACGACCCCAACCTTGAGGAAGACTTTTTTATTGAAGATGTAGAAGCAACACCCGAGACCATGGTAACCATTATTGAACGACAAGACGAAGACGAGGAGGCCGAGCCAGAGATCTTTATTAACGCCGAGGTTATGCCATCGTTCCCGGGCGGCACAGCAGCCTTGTACAAAATCATTTCCGAAAACGTAAAGTATCCCCAAACCGCAAAAGACAACGGTGTAACGGGTAAAGTAATCGTAAGGTTTGTGATTAATCAGAAAGGCATGGTTGAAAACGCCTACGTTTATCGTGGCATCGACCCTTTGCTCGACCAAGAGGCCATCCGTGTCATTGAGAGTCTGCCTCGCTGGAATCCTGGCACACAGCGCGGTAAGCCCGTGAAAGTGTGGTTTACAATGCCAATAAATTTCCAGCTTAACTGATACCAAAGAAAGCCGGCTTTTAGGCCGGCTTTCTTTTTTTTCACTCATTCCGTTTGCCGACAAACACCATTTACTATTTTTGCAGTCCTTTTAAAACATCAGAAAACGTAACAATTTGAAATCGAAATAGGAATGAAAAAGGAACTTGAAAAAAGGTACAATCCGGCTGATGCCGAAGAAAAGTGGTACAAGTTCTGGATGGAAAACAAGTTTTTCCATTCCGCACCCGACCAACGCACACCATATACCATTGTGATTCCGCCGCCGAATGTTACCGGCGTGCTGCATATGGGCCATATGCTCAACAACACCATTCAGGACATTCTGGTGCGCCGCGCCCGTATGATGGGCCGCAACGCCTGCTGGGTTCCGGGTACCGACCACGCTTCAATCGCCACCGAGGCTAAAGTTGTTGCCAAACTTGCAAAAGAGGGCATCAAAAAATCGGACCTGACCCGTGAGCAGTTCCTGAAACACGCCTGGGAATGGAAGGAAGAGCACGGCGGCGTCATTCTTGAGCAGCTGAAAAAGCTGGGCGCATCGTGCGACTGGGACCGCACAGCCTTTACAATGGACGGTCCGCGTAGCGAGTCGGTGCTGAAAGTTTTTGTCGATTTATATCGTAAAGGTTTAATATACCGTGGTTTGCGAATGGTCAACTGGGACCCGAAAGCACAAACCGTGTTGAGCACCGAAGAGGTTATCTACCGCGAGGAGAAGAGCAAACTCTACTATCTGCGTTATTATGTGGCTGATGCGACCGAAAATCCGGTGAAGCCGACAGGCGCAGAGGGTGAGGTTCTGCACAAGGATGCAAAAGGCTACTACGCTGTTGTGGCCACTACCCGTCCGGAGACAATTATGGGCGATACCGCGATGTGTATCAACCCGAAAGACCCGAAAAACCAATGGTTGCGCGGTCACAAGGTTATTGTGCCACTCGTTGGACGTGTTATTCCGGTTATCGAAGACCGTTATGTCGACATCGAGTTTGGTACTGGCTGTCTGAAAGTTACACCTGCCCACGATGCCAACGACTACGCTCTCGGACAGACTCACAATCTGGAAATCATCGATATTTTCAACCCCGACGGAACATTGTCGGAGGCTGCCGGACTCTATGTCGGACAAGACCGTATGGATGTTCGCAAGCAGATTGCCATCGACCTTGAAAATGCCGGCCTGATGGAGAAAATTGAGGACTACGACAACAAGGTGGGCTACTCGGAGCGCAATCAGGACACAGCTGTTGAGCCGCGCCTTTGCAAGCAGTGGTTCCTGTCGATGAAGCACTTTGCCGACATTGCTCTGCCGCCTGTGCTCGAAGGAAAAATCAAGTTCCACCCCAACAAATATGTATCGACCTACCGCAACTGGCTCGAGAATATTCAGGACTGGTGCATCAGCCGCCAACTCTGGTGGGGACACCGCATTCCGGCCTATTTCCTGCCGACTGCCGAAGGCGAAGACGAGAAATTTGTGGTTGCTCTCACAGCCGAAGAAGCGCTGGTTGAGGCTCGCAAAATTGCTGGATTCGAATCGATTACCATCGACCAACTTCGTCACGACGAGGATGCGCTCGACACTTGGTTCTCATCGTGGTTGTGGCCGATTTCGCTTTTCGACGGAATCAACAACCCTGGAAATAAGGAGATTAACTACTACTATCCAACCTGCGACCTTGTAACCGGCCCCGATATTATCTTCTTCTGGGTTGCCCGTATGATTATGGCAGGCGAGGAATATCAGCACGATGTGCCTTTCCGCAACGTATATTTCACTGGTATTGTGCGCGATAAGTTGGGCCGCAAGATGTCGAAATCGCTCGGCAACTCACCCGACCCGCTCAAGCTCATTGCCGACTATGGCGCCGACGGCGTTCGTGTTGGAATGCTGCTCTGCTCACCGGCCGGTGGCGACTTGCTTTACGACGATTCGCTGCCTGAGCAAGGCCGCAACTTTGCCAACAAGATTTGGAACGCCTTCCGTCTGGTTTACAGCTGGGATGTGGACGACAAACTGCCGCAACCCGATGCCGCACGTGTTGCCATCGAATGGTTCAACCAAAAGTTGAGCAGTACTATCGAGCAACTGAACGACCACTTCGACAAGTTCCGTTTGTCGGAAGCCTTGATGACCGTTTACCGCCTGTTCTGGGACGAATTCTCGGCCTGGTTCCTTGAGATGGTTAAACCGGCTTACCAAACGGCTTGCGACGGCAAGACTTATAATGCTGTAATTGAGTTGTTTGAAAAGATGCTCAAACTGCTGCATCCGTTTATGCCGTTCATCACAGAGGAAATTTGGCAATCGATAAAAGACCGCGATAAGGCTGACAGTCTGATAGTTGCAAGCTGGCCAGAGGCCTGCAAATACGATGAGGCTTATCTTGCCGATTTCGAGAACGTTAAGCAGACTATTGCCGAAATACGCACCGTGCGCACCGACAAGAAAATCCCGAACCGCGATGCCATCAAACTCTTTGTGAACAAGAGCAGCAAAGGCTACAACGCCGCCTTCGACAGCGTGATTGCAAAAATGGGTAACATCGAGTCGATTGAGATTGTCAACCAGAAAGTTGACGGCACAGTGGCCTTTATGGTACAAACCACGGAGTTCTACATTCCGTTCGGCAGCAACATCGACGTAGAGGCCGAACTTGCCAAACTTCGTGCCGACCGCACATATCTTGAAGGATTCCTGCAGTCGGTTATGAAGAAACTCTCGAACGAGAAGTTTGTGAACGGAGCCCCGGCAGCCGTTGTCGAGAATGAGCGCAAGAAACAAGCCGACGCCGAAGCCAAAATCAAGGCCATCGACGAGCAGATAAAGGCATTGAGTTAACAAACAACCGATTGCAAGATTTTTATATATTTGCACCGAATTTATGAAAAAACAGTTATGAAAGGAGTAAAACCATTATTGCTTTTGTCGGCCACCCTACTGACAATTAGCGCATTAGCACAACAAGGAGTTTTCTATTACGTTAACACAAACGCTGAGCTAATCAATTCAAAAAATGCCGATGTTGTCCTCAACGACAATGGATTGCTGATTCTGAACGAATGCTCCAATGCCAAATACGAGAAACCGGCCGTTCAACTTATTGAATTGAACAAGAGTTTCGTCAAGACTTCTGAGAGCTTGCTTCCTGTTGACAATCTCCATAGTGTCAACACCATAACAAAAAATTCAAACGGCAATTACGTTATTTTTGCGAACGCCGGAGAATCACCCGTAAAACTGATTGTTTCAGGGAGTTATAAAGAAATAGACAAGCAACTGCTCGATGAGCAAAAAAACGAGACTTTTGTTGGCAGAGCAGTCATAAACAATCAGTTAATGGCCATTTCGACACTCTCGGAAAACAAAGACCAATACACGATTGTGCTGACAAGCTTCAACACCGAAACCGGTGAGAAACAATGGAGCAAAAATGTATCGAGCGAGACCAACGAGTCGGCCGATGCCATTGTGGCAGACAACGAAGGCAACGTAGTGGTTTTGGGACGCAAATACAACGACAACGCAACAGAGTACATTCCAATACTTTACAAATTAGACAGCAAAGGCGGCATAGTATGGAAGAAGAGCGGTGTTGACATGCCATCTAATTTCTACTCTCAAAATCTATCTGTTTCAAGCAATGGCGAGATTTACTACGCATGCGGACTGACACAGCGTTCGGGTGTACTCCAGACAAAACTGATAAAATTAGATGCCAATGGTAACACAAAACGCACAATCAACATCAATGAGTTTACAAGCAATGGTGTGCTAAGTCTGGCCTCAGGCAAGATTCTGCTCTACGGTTCACGTTTCTACACCGACAGCAAGCAAGTGGTTACCAAAGGCTCATACGTTATCCTCGACAACAACCTCAACGAATTAAGTAACAAATCGTTAGGAACGAATGACAAACCAGATTCCGACTTTAATTACAATACAACAAGCAGCTCCGATCTTCAATCGGCAATAGAATTAGAGTCGGGAAGCATTGTAATGGTTGGAAAGGTAACCTTGCCACAAGCCGGCAGCTCAACAGAAAAACAAAACAACACAATTGTAGTTGTATCTGACGCCTACGGCAATTACAAATAACCGATAGTTTGACTCCTTAAAAATCAAACCACAACTTGCTACAAGTTGTGGTTTTTTTATGCGCACTCCAGCTGTTTCTTTTCCGGGAACGCACCCATTCATAAAAAACAAACAAATTGCATTGTCACAAGAAAAAAATATTGTAATTTGCCGCATTAATCAATAATTGATTGACGCTGAACAAAAACGACCGTAAATGATTATATCATTGGGCATAAGGAGATATAACAACCCTGCACTTACTTTGTGTTGTTTAGCATTTTTTTGCAAAAATCTATCGTTAACAAACTCCTATTCGCCGAATTTGGTATACGAATCACATTTTAATAAATCATATTTTTAATCATTTAAACTTTAATCGCTTATGAAGAAATTACTTTTTCTATTTGCAGGCTGTCTGCTGTTTGCCGGTGCAAATGCGCAAGGGCTTGAAGAGTACAACGAGTGGTTTACCGATGGAGTCAATGCTTCAGCCCTCGAAACCGGAGGAATGGACGGCTACAACGTAGCCATTGTTGAGGTGCCCGATGGAAGTTCATCCTCATGGGATGTCCAATTTTGCAACATCTTTACTGGAAATACAGGTCAAGAAATGTACAACAGCTTCGAAATATCGCTCGATGTATTTTTTGATGCCAGTAACAATGATGTTGAGACTTCTCAGATAATGCTTTATACTGGAAAAAATTACTACTATAGTGATGATGAAACTTACGACCATGGAGATAATTCTCTCATGTTTTCAAACACCGAATTGCTTGACGATGAAAACCAAATGATGCAATTCCTCACAAGGGAAGTTACAAATGGCCAATGGACAACTATCACATTGGCTGGCACAATTGGTGAAAGTGGCGAGGATTACATTGGTCTTCAGTTCAATTTGGGCAGTTACACAATGAACAATGGCGATGAAGATGTATTCTATAACAACGAAGGAACCTTCTACTTCCGCAATATTAATGTGAAATTCGATTATGTAACTCAACTATCGTATTATGGTGTGTTGGAACTTACCTCTGATGATTTCGAATATGAAAACCTGGGCGACAACACTTTAGCCATAACTGGATTTACCAACACAGAGGCTACTAGTGCGACCATCCCTTCCACCGTAACCCAAGGCGGCAACGAATACACCGTTACCTCCATTGCCAATGAGGCGTTCAATAATTGCACAAACCTAACCGAAATCACTATTCCGAACACTATTATAAGTATTGGCTCCAGTGCATTCAAATCTTGTACAAGTCTTTCCTCAGTCAACATTCCTGCTTCGGTTATGTACATTGACAATAATCCGTTTGAACAATGCTACGGCCTGACATCTATAACTGTTGATGCCGCAAACCCATATTGGTCGGCTGCCGACGGCGTGCTTTTCAACAAGAGCAAAACCGTGCTCAAATGCTGCCCTGCAGGAAAAACCGGTAGTTACACTGTACCAAGCACAGTAACCGAACTTGCCTACACAGCATTCTCGAACTGCACTCAGATTGAAGAAGTTATACTGCCAGCAAGTCTGCGAACCATCAGAGAACGTGCTTTCTGGAATTGCCAGAACATGGAGTCGATAATCATTCCCGAATCGGTTACCTGGATTGCCGAAGATGCGTTCAGAAGTTGTGACTACACTCTAACCATCTACTGCGAAGCTGCCGTTGAACAAGATTGGAACTACAATTGGAACAGCGGTTGCGATGTGAATTGGGCATACGGAGCATGGAGCCTTAGCGAAGACGGCGTGCTCACCGTTAAGAAAAACATTGTCTTTTACAGCAAATCTGCCTATCCGTGGAATTCGGTTAGAGATGATATAACAAGCGTTGTGATAGAAAATGGCGTAACAACCATTGGTGCTGAAGCCTTCCGCGACTGCTACAATCTTGAAACCGTAACACTTCCGAACACAATCACTACCATTTATGAGAAGGCATTCAATGGTTGCAGCAGTTTAACTCCGAATGACAATTCTTTATTTTCAGTAACAGCCTTGTATTTAGGTAATGAAGACAATCCGTTCTTATGCCTTATAAAATCGAAAAACGATGACATGATAATCACTGTTCACAGCGATTGCAAGGTGATTGCAAACTTCGCATTTAGTTCAAGTTACGTATTAACAATCAATGTTCCCGAGACCGTTGAGTATATTGGCGAAGGGGCGTTTAGTGCTGTCAATACTGTGTATTACACCGGTAGCGCAACTGGCAGCCCATGGGGTGCTACAGTAGTGAACCCTGTTGAGGATGGCGATTTTGTATTTGCCGATGAGGAGCAGACCATTCTTGTTGATTACAAAGGCAGCGACACCGAAATTGAGATTCCGAGCACAGTTGTCGAGATTGGCAGCAACGTGTTCAGTTACACTGACATAACTTCGGTTGTGTTCCCCGATGGATTGAAAAAAATTGGTGAGGAGGCATTCTACTACTGCAAAAATCTTACTTCGGTTGAATTGCCCGAATCACTTATAATAATTGATGATGGAGCATTCGCACAATGCGACGCTCTGGATGAGGCCGAAATTCCTTCGTCGGTAGTCTACATTGGCGATAATGCTTTCGAAAATTGCGCACTGACTTCAGTCACAATTCCTTCGTCGGTTGAATATATCGGTAATTATGCGTTCAGTTCTTGCGACAACCTTGAGACCATCGACTTTAGCGAAGCAACAAAACTTCAAACAATTGGTGAATATGCTTTCCGTTGGTGTGACCAACTACAGACTGTCGATATGACAAATGCCACAAGTCTCGAAACCATTGGAACTGAGGCTTTCACGGGATGTAGCAGTCTTGAGAAGGTATTTATTCCCGCATCAGTCGGATACGTTGACCGATATGCGTTCAGATACTGCAACGATGAATTGACAATCTTCTGCGAAAGCGATTGGTCGGTTGTAAATAATGATTGGGACTCCTACTGGAGCTATGATAATTACTACGAGCAGACTGCCACCGTGATTGCTGCTTACAAGAACATTTATATTTATGCTTACTCTAACAACAGCATGTACGGCACAACTACCGGTACCGGCTATTACGAATACGGTACCGAGACAACCATCACCGCCACTGCCAACGAAGGCTATACTTTTATACGATGGAGCGATGGCGAGACTAGCAGCACACGCACAATAACCGTTATGGGATGGGATTATTATGAGGCAATATTTGCCGATGAATCATATGATATCTACACCGTTGCACTTAGTGTTAACAATGCCAACTACGGCTCAGTATATGGTGCCGGCAATTATGTCGATGGTGAATACATCGAATTTTATGCAGAGCCTGCCGAGGGCTACCACTTTGTGAAATGGAGCGACAACAATACCAACTATTACCGGTATGCCTTCATTGATGAAAATATTGACCTGACAGCAGAATTCGCAATCAACAAATACAATGTTACGTTTACAGCCGAAAATGGTACTATTGAAGGTGCCAGCGATGGCACATACGACCACGGCACAGAGCTGACACTTACTGCCGTTCCTGCAGAAGGCTACAAGTTTAGAAATTGGACCGCATATTCATTAAATTCCAATAATAATCCGCTTTCTATAACTATAACCGACGACTTGGATTTGTCTGCAAACTTTGTCGAGACCTGCGTAGAGGTGGTTGAAGGAGTTAACTCTGTTTACGCTGACAATCGCGAACAAGAGAACTGTTTCTTCATCCCTGATGAAACTGCGACCTACACTTTTTACACAACAACAGCTTACAACCCCACTTACTGTTATGTGCTCGATGCCGATAAAAACAAATTGATAGAAGAAGAAGGAGGCTATTATAATGGATTCCGCTTCAATATCGAACTCACCGAGGGCGAGACTTACTATATTGGTGCAGGATTCATCGGCACTTCCAACTATATTAATCTTGGTATAAGAAAAGCTGTTACCATCAATTTGACAGCCGAGAACGGGACAGTCTATGGCGGCGGCTTATACGGCTACAATAGTTATGTTGTAATTGAAGCTGAACCAGACGAAGGCTACAAATTTGTACGCTGGAGCGATGGCAGCACCGATTCGTACCGAGATTTCTATGCCACCGTGGACGAGGATTTGGAGGCAATCTTTGTCGAAGAAGACCAGACCTTATTTTATATCGACGCTTGGGGCACTGCAGACGGCTATTATCCTGGCGGCGGCTATGTTATGGGTGAAAGTTACTATACCGAAGGCGAGACCGTAACACTCACCGCAGTACCGAATACTGGCAATAAATTCTCGCAATGGCGCGATGGAAACACTGACAACCCGCGTACAATAACCGTTACCGAAGATGCCGAATATGTGGCTGAATTCGAGGTTATCTACTACACCATTAACAAGGTTTCTGAGAACGGATATATCAGCGGTGGTGGCAGCTATTACTGGTACGGACAAACTGTCGGCATCGAAGCTATCCCTAATGCTTACTGCACATTTACAGGCTGGAGCGATACCGAGTATACTGGTTCTTATCGTAACATAATAATTACCAGCGACACCACCATTACCGCATACTTCGAGCCTGAGCTCTTCGATGTAATTGCTGAATCGGCAAATCCGGCACAAGGTTCGGTTGAGGGCAGCGGCTCGTACGCTTACAACAGCCAAGTTGAATTGAAAGCCACCGGCGCAACAGGCTATCATTTCCTTGAGTGGAATGATGGCAACACCGACAATCCGCGCACAATTACTGTTTCGGACTACGAATACTACAACACCTACACCGCATACTTCGAAATCAACACCTATACGGTTAGCGTTGATCCACAACTTGAAAATGGTACAATCAGCGGTATAATTAACGACGGCAAGTACACTCATGGCTCAGAAGGCACTTTCAAAGCCGAAGCGATAGGTGCTTACAAGTTTGTCCGCTGGAGCAACCTCTGCACCGATGAGGAGATTACCCTAACCATTACCAGTGACATGGTTCTGAGCGCGGTGTTCTGCGAAAGCAGCAAAGAGATTTTCACGGTTGAAACTAAAGCCAACCACGGAACAGTTAAAGGTGCAAGCAACTATTTCGATGGTGAGAAGGCCACCTTCACTGCTTCTGCCGATGAGGGCTATCATTTCACATACTGGAATGATGACCGTGAAGCCACAGAACCTACACTCAAAAAGACCATCACCAAAGACCAGACTATTACCGCACACTTCGAAATCAACACTTACGATGTTAAAATTGCCGCCGGCGAGCATGGTTCGGTTGTAGCCAAGAAGGAAGGCGCGAATTTTGCCAATGGAACAGTTGAGCATGGTGAGGAGATCAAACTCACAGCATTAGCCGATGCGGGGTACCACTTTGCAGGCTGGAGCGATGGCGACAAAAATGCAGAGCGCACCATTAAGGTCACCAAAGAGCTCAACCTGACTGCTAACTTCGAAATCGACACCTACACGCTCAGCGTTAAAGCGACTAACGGTACCATCGAGGGCAACGGAACATTCACAGTTGGCACCGAGGTTACACTCACCGCAAAACCTGCCGATGGCTATCACTTTGTTAAATGGAGCGACGGCAACACAAGCAACCCGCGTATTGTAACTATCACTGCCGATTTGTTCAACACTATCGATGAGTCATTTACAGCGATATTCGAAGTTGGCGAAGCAACTGCTATCACTGAGGAAGAAGCAACTGCCGATAATGTCAATATCTACGCTTACGGCAACACCATTGTGGTTGAGAACGCAACAAGCGCAATTGATGTTTACAGCGCAATGGGCCAACTTGTCAGCCGCACAATTGCCAATGGTGAACGCAATGTGATAACCATTAACGGTACAGGCATTTACATTGTCCGTACAGGCAATGTTGCTAAACGCGTAATGCTGCAATAATCTAGTTGATAGTCATATACACTTGTAGAGCCGCAATGTTTTGCGGCTCTACTTGTTTTATATAGTACGATATTATAGATATTAGGAATCTTATCTCATCACACATTGGTCGTTTAACGACGTGAAAGATTATTAAACATTTATGGCCTACACGAATAAGATTTTACCTAAATTTGCACCATCATTTTGGGGTTGATTGGATTTGACAGCAAGATGAAATGGTGGGTAAGCACGTCGGGAGCAGTGAAACCGGCCCGTAAATCCCGGACACAAAACTATAACTGGCGAAAATTCTTACGCTCTTGCCGCCTAATCGAAGTATAGTAGATTGGCCTAATCCCGGCTCAAGGAGCTGGGACA
>JAGCFC010000188.1 GCA_017650325.1 Salinivirgaceae bacterium
GCCGCGGAAGAGCGGATTGTCGGCGCAACGGATTGAGTTCCAGCCCATATGCGGCACTTTGTCGAGTGGGGGGAACTTGCTGACATTCAGGTCGACAATGCCCAGACAGTCGGTGTTGTTCTCCTCCGAGTGGCGGCACATTAGTTGCATTCCAAGGCAGATACCCAGCACGGGCTGCCGTAACTCTTTGATTACCTTGTCCAGACCACGCTTGCGCAGATAGTCCATTGCGCTACTCGCTTCGCCAACACCAGGGAAAATCACCTTGTCGGCGGTTTGCAGTTCGCGCACGTCGTCGGTTACAATCGGGTTGATTCCCAAACGGTTAAGCGCAAACTCAACCGACTGCACATTGCCAGCGTTGTATTTTACAATTGCTAATTTCATTGAGAGTTATAAGTTTTTGAAGTTTTAAGTTACAAGGTGTAAGGTATAAGTTTCAAGGCTTTATGGCCGCTTGACGGGGCGGACAGAGTACCCACAGTAGCGGTAGTAGTCCGACGGACAGACTACGTCGCGGCTGTTGAAGTAGCAGAAATGCGTGCGGTCCGGGCTGTCCTCGCCGAGCGAAGCCGACAAGTAGTAGCCGCGCGAATCCGCGTAGTTAAGAGCCATATGGTCGAGGAACCCGGCACCTGGAAGAAAAATGTGGGCATCTTTCAAAGAATAAGACGCTGACGGTGTACCATCACTAAACACTTTTGTTCCTTTATCGCCTTCGGCTTTGGCTTTGTAAACTATATAACCGTTTATGTTCTGATTATTGTAGTTGTAGGTCCAAACCCAATAGCATTGCCAGCCCAATTCCTTCCATTCGGCATTGGTCGGCATTGAGTAATCAGAGCCTAACAAGATAGTGGCGGCATCGTCTTCAGGCAATAGTGTTTTAAGTGCATCGGTGAACCCGTCGTTGCCAAATTCTGCATTGTTGCAGTATTTTGTAATAGTATTGTACGAGCCTTTGCAATATTTATATGTCTTCCAATTGTAACAGTCTTTTGTTTCGGTTTCGCCCCACGCATAGTAGTCACCATATTCCCACGGCTTTTCTGCACCCAAATTGCAGGTTGCCCAAAGCGTGCCGCTTTCAAGACCTAAATCAACAGTTGGCGCAAAAAACATTACCGCAAACAATGCTGTCAAACTAATATCTTCGTTACCAATGGTAATCGTTCGTGGATTATCGGTGTTGCCATCGCTCCAGCGCACAAAACCGCAACCATCATCGGGTTTGGCAGTAACGGTTACACTGCTGCCAGGCGTGTAGCGGGCATTAACTTCGGTGTCGATTGTGCCGTTGTCGCCTGCGGTTATGGTAACAAGCGGGCTTTGTACAAATTCAGCCGTTATGGTTACTTCTTTATTAGATATGATTATGGTTCGTGGATTGTCGGTGTTACCATCGCTCCAATTGGTAAAATAATAACCATCAGCAGGAATCGCAGTAAACACAACCGTTTCGCCTTCTTTGTACTCGCCGTTTTGTCCTTCAACGGTTCCGCCTTCGGTGGCGGTAACTTGAACCAAATAGGTGGTTTCTTTTTTGCACCCAGCAAACACCATCGAAATCAATGCAACGCCCATCGCTGCCCAAAACAATCTTCTCATAATAGTAAATATTTAATTGTTAATAGTTTATTCTGAATTCTGAATTTCATTGAGAGTTATAAGTTTTTGAAGTTATAAGTTGCTGATTTACAACTTTTTGATTTGTCTTGTAACGCCAAAATTCCTATTCTTCAATATTATGGCTTTTGCTTCTTCGACAGTTTGCTCATAGTTGTGCGGCATTGCCAAAAAATCTTTAATCCATTTTATATCTGTTTTTTCTTTATCTGTCTTTTTCTGTTTGTTCATAGAATTTAATTGGCTTGAAATCAATAGTTTATAATTGCTCCCCAAGTTGGGGAGCAAATTCGGTATATGCTCTAATTATGGTTGTTTTACAGTTTTTCAATCTCACTCTCTGAAAGCCCCGTGGCCGCGATAATCTGACTGATAGGAATATTCATCGATTTCAGATTTTTGGCAATCTCAACGGCCTTTAGTTTTTCACCTTCGGCCATTCCTTTTGCCATTCCTTCTTCAAAACTTTCCTTTTTCTGTGTTTGCGTTATGCTATACCAGTCACGGTAAACCTTCAGACTGGCCTCATAATTTTGTAATTCCGCAACTGTGAATTTGGCTATTTCGGCTTGCTCAAAAAGGCGCAGAAAGACTTTCTCTTGCAAAGCCAAAGGTTTCTCATACAACTTGTCGAGATTCTTGATTGCGTACAACCATTTGTCGAACAGAGTTTTAAGTTCCGATTCATCTTTCTTGAATTTTGGCATTTCAAGATAAATGAATGTCAGTTTGTCGTAGAAAACTTCCTTCGTATTGGTGTCGCATATTTTGGCGGTGGTCATAAATTCTTCTTTGTTGTCGAAGGTAAAGTTCAGAATGCCAATTGCATACACTCGTTTCAACTCGTAGTTCCAGTCGCCGCGTTTTGCCTGCTCACGAATAGGGAATGTTGAGTAGTAAATGCTGCGGTCTTTGAAGTATTCCTGATTGGCTTTCTGCATCTCTATCAGGAATTTATCGCCATCGGTGCTCTCACAGTAAACATCAAAAACGGCACGGCGTTCGAGAGCCGAGTCGGGTAGGTGCTCGGTGCTGATATAGGTAATGTCCTTTATATTCTCACGGCCAGCAAACAATGCGTTTAAAAAACTGATTAACAATTCTTTATTTGCCTCTGTCCCGAACAATTTCTTGAACGCGAAATCGGTGTAAAAGTTTACATAACGCTCGTGCGGATTGATATTTCCCATAGTCGTAAGGTTTTAAGTTATGCAAAGTTAGTGTTTCAGGTTCTTAATTGCAATATATGTTTTAAGTTATAAGTTTTTGAAGTAGAGACGTAGCGCGCTACGTCTGTACAATATGTTTCATTCTAAATCCTAAATCCTAAATTCTAATCCCGATAACGACTAACTATAAAACCCCTTTAGTCGAAGGCAACTCATACTTGTAAATATCCCGCTTCACAGCCATTTTGATTGACTTTGCCAGCGCCTTGAAAATGCCCTCAATCTTGTGGTGCTCGTTTTCGCCTTCGGCCTTGATATTCAGATTCATACGAGCCGCGTCGCTCAAACTTTTGAAGAAGTGCAGGAACATTTCGGTGGGCACGTCGCCAATCTTCTCGCGGGTGAATTTGGCGTCGTAAACCAGCCACGGGCGGCCGCCGAAATCGAGCGCAACGCTGCACAGGCAATCGTCCATCGGCAGGCAGAAGCCGTAACGCTCAATGCC
>JAGCFC010000189.1 GCA_017650325.1 Salinivirgaceae bacterium
CACAGGGTGGCGCCCGCCTTTGATTTCGAACGTGCGGCTCTCGTCAACCACAGGGCGGCAGTAGTTGTGAATCTGCGCCGTGGTGGCAAACGACAGCAGGCAGTCGATTTTCGACAACAGGCTGGCATCAAGCTGAATAGCCGACACATACTCCGACACGGCAAACACCAGATCGTTGTAAATCTTCTGTTCAAGTGTCAGAATCTTCTCCTCGGCGCCCAAAATCTTCTCCTCGTACTCCTTCAACTCGGGTGTGATGTAGCGCTCGGCATTCACAAGCGTCTGCTTACGGATCCAGTCTTCGGGCACCTTGTCTTTGTGGGCGTTGCGCACCTCAATATAGTAGCCGAACACATTGTTGAAACTGATTTTGAGCGATGGAATTCCCGTTCTTTCGCTCTCTTTCTGCTGAAGTTCAATCAGATAATCCTTACCCGAATAGGCAATGTGGCGCAGTTCGTCGAGTTCGGCACTCACACCGTCGCTCACCACGCCGCCTTTGGCAATCTGCACCGGCGGGTCGGGGCAAATTTCCTTCTCGATGCGCTGGCAAATCGATGCGCACGGATTGAGCTGCTCGCCAATGGCCTGCAGCGCCGCCACACCCGACTGCTCGCATATCTGCTTAACCGGCGTGACAGCCTTCAGCGCGTTTTTCAGCGCCAGAAGTTCGCGCGGATTGATGCGGTTGAACGTCACCTTGCTGATGAGTCGTTCAAGGTCGCCCACGTTTTTCAGCTCCGCCTCAACATCCTGTTTAACATCAATGTTATCAATAAAATAAGCCGCAATCTGCTGACGCTCGTTGATGGCCATCACGTTTTTCAGCGGAAGCGACATCCAGCGTTTCAGCATTCGCGAGCCCATTGGCGTGAGCGTGTTGTCGATGATATCGATAAGGCTGTGGCCATCGTCGTTCAACGGACTGAAAATCTCAAGATTACGGAATGTGAAACGGTCAATCCACACGTACTCGTCCTCGGCAATGCGGCGGATGCCCGTTATGTTGCTAATCTGCGTATGCTGTGTGATGTCGAGATAGTAAAGTATTGAGCCTGCGGCAATTGTACCCATTTTTTGCTGGTCGATGCCGAAGCCTTTGAGCGACTGCGTCTGGAAATGCTTTAGCAGACGGTCGGTTGCGGCCTGCTCCGAAAACACCCACTCGTCGATGGCGTAGATGTAGAACCCCATCCCGAACAACTCCTGAAACTGCTCTTTGGTGCCGCGCTTGTAGATGACCTCTTTCGGACGGAAGCTCTGTATCAGTTTGTTGACGTAATCGATGCTACCCTCGGCCACATAAAACTCGCCGGTTGAGATGTCGAGAAACGAAACTCCCGCCGCCTTCTTCTCAACATAGACCGACGCAAGGAAGTTGTTCTCGCGGTTTTCGAGAATATTGTCGTTTGTCGAAACACCAGGCGTAACCAGCTCGGTAACACCGCGTTTCACGAGTGTTTTGCAGAGTTTCGGGTCCTCGAGCTGTTCGCAGATGGCCACACGCTGCCCTGCCCTCACCAGCTTCGGCAGATAAGTGTCGATAGCGTGATACGGGAATCCTGCCATATCGATGGGCACCGTTGAACTCGACTTTTTGGTGAGCGTGATGTTCAGAATCTTCGCCGCCTTGACGGCATCTTCGGAATATGTCTCGTAGAAATCGCCCACACGGAAAAGCAGAATGGCATCGGGATGCTGTGCCTTAATCTGCGCATACTGCTTCATCAACGGCGTGTTGAACAGGTCTTTACTCATCTCTGCGTGTATTTTACTAAAAAAGCAAAACTAACCAATCGCACGCTAACAGCCGTTTTTGGCAGGGTGGTTTTTTTAAACGATTGTTAACAATGGCGCAAACAATAAACTTCTACAACCACTATCTCTTTCCATTTTTCGCCCCAGTTGGGATTCGTGTCACCGGCTCAACTTTTACAGGCGCCTCAACGGGCTTCACTTTTGGCGGAACCGGTGTTCCCTGCGCGTTTGGTGTGCGCAGTTTAATTTTCGACAGCACCTCCGGAGTAACTTCTTGATAATAAAAATCATAATAATCCACACCTAACGTGTAACAATCTTCATCGACCGCCATTTGCGGGTTGGCAATAAAATCGATATTGTGGTTGAAAGTGCGGTTTTTGCGGTTGTGCGACAGAAGCCAATCGTAAAGGTTATAGTAATCGAAATAGTAAATCAGACTGTGCCCGCCTTGCTCCAACCTGCTATATTTCAACAGATTGGTACTACCGCATTCCTTCATGGCCTTCACTACACGGTCGGAGCACGAAACTGAAGTCATCTCGTCGTCTTTGGCGTGAACAATCCACGTTGGCACCTGATTCAAACCACAAGGTTTGGTGGCATCGCAGCCACCGCAGAAGGCAATGCAGGCCGCAACCTCATCGGGATAGCGGTTGGCGTAGTTCATCGTGCCCCAGCCGCCCATGCTCAAGCCAACCACATAGAAGCGGTTGTGGTCGAAGGCATAGTGCGCCTTCAGAAACTCGTACAATTTGTGCAGTTTGGCAGTCGACCAGCCTTCTTTCGATATGGCATTGGGACTCACTACAATAGCCTTCTCGTTCTCGAGTATCTTGTAGCCATGTTTCATCGATGGCATAGGTCCGTATGGTGCCACTTCCGGCTCACCGATACTCATGCTGCGGCCGTGCAGATAGAGAATCAGCGGCACATCAACGTCTGTCACGGGGTCGTAATCCTCGGGCATAAGCACATCAAAATTATTAACTTCGGGCATCACGTCGATATAATAATCGAGCGACCATTTCGGCCTCACCTTCTCCTCGCTTTTGGCGGTTTTCAGTTCCCATGTAATTTCGGTGTTCGGATCAAAAGCCTCCATGCCAACCATTACCCCTTCCGGCAAAGTGGCTTCGGCCAAAGGCGTCCCCAAAAACGCTCCGTGACCCACATAGTCAAGATACACTCCATCGAACTTCCACTCAGTCAGGTTCTTACAATCTTTAAAAGCATAGTCGCCAATGGCTTTTATTGAGAACCACCCGACCTTTTTCAGTGCCGAACCCATAAAAGCCGAATCGCCAATAAAATAGGTCCGAAGATTATATGCGTCCTCCAATCCCGTCTCACGGAACGAGCAGACACCCAGATATTTAAGTCTAATAAGCCACGGGATCTTTCTCAACCTCACATCCTGGTCAAAGGCATGGTCGCCAACGTACTCCACCTTCAAATTCTCACTGCCCTCCTTCTCAACCGACACAAGATTGGGCATGTCGGCAAAGGCATAATCGCCAATGGTTATCAGACTCGTTGGCAACACAATTTTTGCAATATCGGTGCGGCCACGGTAGGCGTTTTTGTAAACTGTGGTCGTGCCGTCGGCAATGTAAAGCGTGGCTTTTTCGATGCGGTCGTTGCGAGTGGCGGCCTTGTTCTCGCGTTTGGCCTCCTCGTTCACCGGATAGGCCTCGTACTCAATATACCTTTCGGGTCGCGTAATGTCGCCCGTGGTGTATTCGGCCACTTTGGGTCTGTCTTTGAACTTAACCACCTCAGTGCGTTGCGGCTTGCGGCTCAGCGACGAGTTTTTGTTGTAGATAATCAACTCGTTAGGTATTTTCACCGGCGCTGTTTTCTGCTCCCAAATACCTTTTGCCTTCGGCTCCCATTTCAAAATCTGCGCGACATCAGCGTTGGTTGATGATGTTGACGAAGATGAGGAACCCGAAGACCTTGTATTTGAAGAAGATGAGCCAGATGACTTTTTGGCGAAGAAATTATAGTCGCCGTCGAGTTTGGCTGCCTCGCTGTTGGCGCTACCGTTTCTCACAACCTTGATTGTACCGCTCGAATTGCTACCGCCGTCGGTACGCAAATCAACGGCAAGCGTCACCTTCTTCGGCTTCGACTGAACATTGAACGTGTAGGACCATTTCGACGGATTCAGCCCAGCGCTCACCTCCTTGTCGAATGATGCCACCTTCTTGCCGTCCACCTCGATAACCGCATTGCGGCTGGCCAGCAGATGACTTCCGCTCTTATAGGCGAATGTTATTGTATAGTTGCCGGGCTGATTTATGCAACTCGAAAAATCGTATGTCTGCCGCTTGTATGTTGTATTGTATTCATTTGATTCCCAACTCGATGAACAACTCGAGCCAACCTTTTTCTGCGCCGCACCAAACACTGGTGCCAAACAATAGGCACAAACGAGTAGCAGCGCTATTTGCGATTTCTTCATAACTGATTTATTTTATTCCGAAATATGCGAAAAATGCTGAACAACAGCAACGTGAAACCTACTCCGCATACAAAAAAAGCCGCAAGTTCCCCTGCGGCTTTTTATCATTCAACCAATTGTTTTCTATTTCTCAATCAGCACGTTTACCTTATTGCTTTTAACCTCGACAATGCCGCTTTCCACCTCAAACAGTTGCTCGCTGTGGTCGGCGTTGTCCTCAAAATTGTACTATTGTATCACCACCCGTTTTGCCACGCTGCCTGTCTTCACAATGTAAACACCGGCGGTGTTGACTTGTAATTCGGTACGGACGCGGCACTCCGCTTCCCTACAGAACAGATGTCCCATTGCATCATAAATGCGGATTTCATCTTGTGCGTTCTCGACCACAATGGTGTTGCCATAGGCATAGATATTGACGGCGGCAACAGCCGATTCGGAAACAACTGTTGTGCTTGCCCTTCCTTCTTTAAAGCCTTCCTTGTAGCCGTCTTTGTAGCCATCGTTGTAACCCTCGTTATAATCCGCATCACCGGTTTTTGCGGTGGCAGTGCCCGTGCCGCCACGGCCTTCGGCAAGACCGTTGCTGTAACCATCGCTGTAGCCGTCTTTATAGCCATTGCTAAAGCCGGTGTTGGCTTCGTTTTCCTGATTCTCGTTGTTTTGGTTACCGTTTCCTCCTTGATTCTCATTACCACTTTGGTTTCCGCTGCCGTTTTGGTTATTATTTTCTCCACCCTGGTTTTCATTACCGTTTTGGTTGCCTTGCTGATTTCCGCCTTGATTTTCGTTTCCACTTTGATTGTTTTCTGTATTAACGGTTTTCAAAATCCGAAAATAGTATTCAGACGATTTTACCAACTCATTAGTATTGGTGTCCATCTCCTTAAATACAAATTCAAATCGGTTACTGT
Organism: Salinivirgaceae bacterium; assembly: GCA_017650325.1. GTDB lineage: Bacteria > Bacteroidota > Bacteroidia > Bacteroidales > SZUA-534 > RUG13583. Next base: position 5,140 of record JAGCFC010000189.1, read on the forward strand.
CTAGTTCTACATTAATTACGGTTGATTCCGAATAATCTACTCCTCCTTCCCAATAATATCCACCATTATGCCCATATATTACTCTTGATTTTATCTCCTCGTTCCACCTATACTGAACACTAATCACCGTATTACCATAGTCGTCAAATACTGATGTGCATCCAATAGAAAGAACCCACGTATCTGATTTCCAAAAATATACGCGATAGTCACGGTAAAGTGTGCGTCCATTGTCATCGTAGATATAATCGTTTTCCATTCTTTGGCCGCCAATCCAAGAGTTTGTTTCGGGGTTCCAGTTGTAGTCCGCAACAAGCAAATAATTCCCATAGTCATCAATGGATATTTCCCATTTGGTTTTGGAAGTGCGCACCCACACCCACGAGTTTGTCTCTTCGTCCCAGTCATAATAGATATGAATATTAACCCCATTGTCATCATAGGAGTATTCTTCTTTTCTACTGCACACCCACGAGTTTGTTTCGGTGCTCCAATAGTAACCGACCGAAATGCTCGCTCCATTATCATTGGTGGATTCGGTTTTAGAATTGTATATCCACGAGTTTGTTTCGGCGTTCCAATTGTAGTTGACTGAAAGCGTTAGGTTCCCGTTGGCATCATACGCGGATTCATCTTTGGAACTGCCAACCCACGAGTTTGTTTCGGGGTTCCATTTGTATCTGGCATAAAGCGTTAGGTTCCCGTTGGCATCGTATGCATATTCGGTTTTGGAACTGCCAATCCACGAGTTTGTTTCGTAGTTCCAACGGTATGTTGCCGAAAGAGTTTCATTTCCGTTGGCATCGTATTCTTTTTCGTATTTAGACTCACCTACCCACGAGTTTGTTTCGGGGTTCCAGTAGTTGTATCTGGCATTAAGCGTTTGGTTCCCGTTGGCATCGTATGCATATTCGGTTTTGGAACTGCCAGTCCACGAGTTTGTTTCGGGGTCCAAGTAAGAAGTGACCAAAAGGGTTAGGTTGCCATTGGCATCGTATGCATATTCGGTTTTGGAACTGCCAGTCCACGAGTTTGTTTCGGGGATCCAATAGTATGTTGTCGAAAGAGTTTCGTTTCCGTTGGCGTCATATTCAGTTTCGGTTTTGTAACTGTCTATCGACAACTTGGCGAATTCTCCATTGCGTTGGTAGTAATAATAATTGGTGTCTTTACATATCCACGAATTTGTTTTGGCGGACCAATAGTATTGTATACCAACTATTTGATTCCCCTCCTCATTGTGTAAAAACTCTAATTTGCCAGAGTTTTGCCAAGCATTGCTCTGTCGGTCCCAAACATACGAGTTGGCCAATATATGTTTGTTGTCGGCATCGTAGGCGTTTTCGTATTTGCAATAATTATCCCACGTTTTTGTCATAGCATTCCAAGCATAAACCGTTTCAAGAATTTTGTTGTTGCGGTCATCGTAACCATAAATCGATTTTGTTTTCGGCTCACCCTTCTCATACTGAATTACTGAATCTTGCAAAAAGCCAAGCGCGTCTTGAAGAATTTTGGGTTCTATTGTAACATCTTCTTCTGTCACAACTTCTTCTGTCACAACTTCTCCTGCCACCGTAAGTTGAATGTTCGAGAAAATGTAAGTGCCTGAATTAAAACCAAAATCAATTTCCAATTGAACGACATTAACCCCATCCTCGCCCAGAAAATAACTGCACTCGTAGTGCGTTATTTCGCCGTTTGGTACATCTACGTAAGAGTTGCGGTAGCTGATTTCTGGGTACCCAGCCTCATCAACAAGTTGAGTATTCCCGACCTGCTCACCGTAACCATAATCGTCCAAATAATAATTCTTACCCGACTCAATCTGTAATTTGGCTGTATCAACTTCTCCCTCATACAATACATCGAACTCAAGTTTGAAAGCATCACCCACTTGTCCGATATTCTCCCAACGCGGGGTGATAAATTGAATATCCCAAATGTTTGGATTTTCAGAACCAGCTTCATATATAATCTTTATGCCACTGTCTAATATCTCTGCCGTATAATTGCCATTCAGGCATTCTATACTCCAACCACTGCCATCTATAGGTTCACTTGACTCAGCCCACGCCTGCCCTGCAAGCATTGCGGCAACTGTAAATGCAAAAAAACGTTTCATAGCAAGCTATTATTAATTGTGTCAATAATCTTCTTAACCATCTCATTATCATTTTCTTCACCTTTAAATTCGGTGTTGTAAATTATCTTAAAAGGGTCAATCCTTTTTCTGAGATATTCAAACCAGTTTGAGTTGCAAGCGCACACATATACATCGCAAACACCGTACATCATAAAACGCCAGTTCCAATTGACATTTGCTTTGGCATCGCCTTCGGTATTAATGCAGACAATCTTTTTATCATTGCGTTGTAGCAACCAAAATTGCTCGCCATTGCCATAGTTTTCGCAAGAAATTACTTCAAATTTTGGTTGTTGCGCAAGCATACTACCCACGAGTTTTAACCTTGCTGTCTTTCTGCTGTTGCCGTCGCCTACTAAGGTTATCATCGTTGTTTTTGCCATATTGTTTATGCTTTGCGGTTGTTGCACAAATCTACCAACCCCAAATGTTTCAACACTTTATATGCACGGCCAATGATTCAGTATTTCGGGCTTATTTGTCAGTTTTTATGTCGCTGGTGTAGAGAGTGAAGAAGTTGAAGTTAAGGGCTTCGGATATTTGCTTGAGCAGTTCGCAATCGATATTGGCCCGTCGGTAAATTTTGCTAATGTTGCTTGAATCGCAGTTGAGTTGTGCGGCGAGCCACGTGTTTTTGCGCCCTTGTCTGCGCATTTCGTTTCGTATTGTGTTGCCAATGTGTACCATAAAATGAAAAAGGATATGAACTGTTCGTTTTTTGCGTTCATCCCTTATCGGTGGTAAACCGCCAAGTAAACCAAGCAAGGAAGATAAACACGAACAGCCCACACCCTTGCGGGTGCGAACCACGCCTCGCCTCCCCTTGCTTGTCGAAAAATGTTTGGCGGTTTTTTCCGATAAAGAGAATCAATGGCAAAAGCCCACTAAAACAATATTTTTAAATCAATTATATTATTATGCTCTAAATTTTTGATTAATAATTATATACTGTATTTTTTATTCTTCAACTACCCACTCCGTTGGCGTGCGTGTTGCGGCATCGAACGCCACTCCAACTTTGACAACCTGTCGGCCTTCCTCTTGATAGGGTAGTGCATAATTTTTTGAATTTATCTGCTCAAGAGCCTCGGCGGCGGTGCCGTTGAGTTTCAACTCAAAAACGTAAGTTGTATCGGGCATCCATACAACCACATCGGTTCGGCCGCCGGCGCACTTCACCTGCGTGCGCACATACACGTTCAACATCGAGAAAATCAGGTACATAGTGTACTCGTGAAACCCTTCGGCATTGGCGGCTTCGGCAAGTTTGCGTTTGAAACCCTCAACGTACGGAACGCCAGCCAGATAGGTTTGCATTGCCTGCATTGCTGTCTGAATATCGCGGTTTTTCAATGCCTTCCAGAAACGGGCGGCAAAACCTGTCTGCACATCGGAGTCGCTCAAACCAACATATGTCGGCAACAGCCCTTGCACATAGCCTACGCGCACTTCCTGATTCGGGAAAGCAAGCGTGTACTCGTCGGTCTCGCGGTCGTAATCTTTTATGGTCAAGTAGCCGCTTTGGTACAGAAGCGGCAAGGCGTCGTGCATATTTTCAGTAGGTTGGTCGAAAGCGCTTGAACTAACCACAAGTCTATCTATCGACGTTATATCTGTCTGAAAATGTTTCATTTGTTGTATCAGATAGGTAGGTGTGCCACTCTCGAACCAATAGTTTTTCAAATCCTGCTGTTGGAACGCCTTCAACAGACTAAACGGATTGTAAACGCCTTCTTTGCTCCGCGAGAAATGGTATCCGTCATAACGCATCTTCAACTTTTGGAACATTGCATCGGGCGTACATTCATATTCCTTTGCAAGTTCCTCAATATCAGGTGCAAGAACAGTGGACAACTCCTCATCGGTAATGCCGCAAATGGTGGCAAAGCGCGGGTCGAGCGTTACGTTTGTCAGGTTGTTGATGGTTGAGAAAATGCTCAATTGCGAGAATTTGGTTATTCCTGTAATGAAGCAGAATTTCACCATCGCCTCGCAAGCCTTGAGCGGCACATAAAACTCTTGCATCACTTGGCGCATACCATTGAGCATAGTGTCCTCGTGCAGTACCTCAAGCAGCGGTGCATCGTATTCGTCGATGATTATAACAACTTGTTTATTAGTTTTTTGGTATGCCCGCTGAATAAGATTTGCAATTATCGACCCTGGCGTTACCGCCGCTTCATCAATGCCATATTCATCAATATACGGCTTAAGAATAAACTTTATTTTTTCTCTCAAAGCCTCAGGCGATACTTGCGCCTTGGCCATACTCATATCTATGCGAAATGTCGGATATTTCTCCCAATCTTGCTCATAATCATTTATTTTGAGACCAGCGAACAACTCTTTTTCACCTTTGAAATACGATTCCAATGTCGATGTCAGCAGTGACTTTCCAAACCTGCGCGGGCGGCTCAAAAAAATATAAGTGGAATAATGTGCCAATTTCCACAATAGGTCGGTTTTGTCGATATATAAGTACTTCTCTTCAATTATTCTTGAGAACGTCTGTATCCCCACAGGATAACGTCTGTTGCTGAAATTTTCCATTGCCGTTTGCTGTTTCGCATTTATGCAAAGGTAATTATAAATTGTTTAATCGGGCAACCGACATCTGAAACACAAATCCCCCCACAAAAAAGCCGCTCCCCCACACAGGAAGCGGCCTTTAATCAATCTCAGGCAACCGTTTATTTCTCAATCAGCACATTAATCTTGTTGTTTTTGACTTCGACAATACCGCCTTCGATGTCGAACAGTTGCTCGCTATGGTCGGCGTTGTCTTCCACAATACGTATTTGGCCTTTGCCAAGGGCCGATATTATCGGGGCGTGGCTGTTCAGTATCTCAAACGAACCCATAACGCCAGGAACGCTCACCAGCGTCACATTTCCGCTGTAAACCGACTTGTCAGGTGTTACTATTTCCGCAATCATTTCTTTAAAAGTTTAGAGTTTAGGATGTTTAGCGATTTGTTTGGTTTTCAGGCGACATTCTGCACCAAGTATATTGTAAAGTAATCAATACAATAAACCATACCCAAAACAGAGCGAGAAATATTGCGTTATAACCGAAGTAGCCGATAAGGATAAACCAAACACCACCCGATAAATATGCAATACCCGTTACTAATCGGAATCGCTTTTCGTTTGTTTGTTTTGAGGGATAAATCAACCACTTATCGACCTTGCCAGTCAGAATGACAATGCCTACAACAAATGCTAATATCCCAAATACAATTTCAAAAATCATTTCTTTAAAAGTTAAAAGTTGAGTCGCTTCGCTGTTTAGTTTTCCGATTTCTTCTTGCACCAAGTGTTTGCCAAAATAACCGTCACAATGGCTATCGCGAAAATTATTCCCAATAAAATAAATACCTCACTACCAGGCTTTTCGTGCTTTGGAAGGTTCGGAAGAACCAAAACACAAACCGCCGTTGTTGCCCACAGGCACACAGCCACCACCAAACGCAACCGCTTGATGTTTATTTGTTTACGTTCCTCTTCATTCGCGGTATTGTAACCAGCAATAAACTTATCGGCTTTGCCCATA
>JAGCFC010000027.1 GCA_017650325.1 Salinivirgaceae bacterium
CGATGAGTTTGCTCACGCCCTCGAACTTGCCAAGGTCCCAGCGCGGAATCTTGCAGACAACATAGTCGAGCGCAGGCTCAAAGCAGGCCGAAGTGACTTTTGTGACAGCGTTCGGAATCTCGTCAAGGCCGTAGCCCAGGCCGAGTTTTGCAGCCACAGCCGCCAGCGGGTAGCCCGTGGCCTTCGACGCCAAAGCCGACGAGCGACTCAAGCGGGCGTTGACCTCAATCACGCGGTAGTCGTCAGAGTTGGGGTCGAACGCGTACTGCACGTTGCACTCGCCCACAATGCCCACGTGGCGCACAATTTTTATGGCGATGCTGCGAAGTTTGTGATATTCGTGGTCGCTCAACGTCTGCGACGGGGCCACAACCACGCTCTCGCCCGTGTGGATTCCAAGCGGGTCGAAGTTCTCCATATTGCAGACCGTGATGCAGTTGTCGTAACTATCGCGAACAACCTCATATTCAATTTCTTTCCAGCCTTTCAGCGATTCCTCGATAAGAATCTGTGGCGAATAAGAGAAAGCCGTCTGCGCCAGGCGCTCCAGTTCCTCGTCGTTCGAGCAGAAACCCGAGCCAAGACCGCCCAGAGTGTAGGCCGCGCGGACAATCACAGGATAGCCAATCTCACGCACAACGCTCATTGCCTCGTCCAACGAGTTAACAGCCACACTGTGAGCCGTTTTCACGTCAATCGAGCGCATCATTTCGGCAAAAAGTTCGCGGTCTTCGGTGTTAATTATCGCCTGAACAGGCGTGCCAAGAACTTTGACGTTATATTTCTCCAAAACACCTGATCTATAGAGCGCTACACCGCAGTTGAGCGCCGTCTGTCCGCCAAAGGCGAGCATTATGGCGTCGGGGTGCTCCTTCTGAATCACCTTCTCCACAAATTCGGGCGTAACAGGCAGATAGTAAATCAAATCGGCAATGCCCTCCGATGTTTGCACGGTGGCAATGTTCGGGTTGATAAGGATTGTGAACTTGCCCTCCTCGCGCAGCGCCTTCAACGCCTGCGAACCTGAATAGTCGAACTCGCCCGACTCGCCAATCTTCAGCGCGCCCGAGCCCAACACCAATATTCTCTCACATTTTTCCATAATCCTATCTGTTTCTGTATTTTACCATATTGTTGAAAAATTCGGCAAAGAGCGACTCCGTGTCTACAGGTCCGCTCGACGCTTCGGGGTGGAACTGCGTTGAGAAGAACGGCTTCTCGCGGTGGCGGATACCCTCATTGGTGCCGTCGTTCAGGTTGACGAACATTGTCTGCCAGTCGGCGGGAATCGTTTTGTCGTCGATGGCGAAACCGTGGTTCTGCGACGTGATGAAGCAGCGGTGCGTGCCAGGAATCCTGACAGGCTGATTGTGACTGCGGTGGCCGTATTTCAGTTTGTAGGTCGATGCGCCAGCGGCAATCGCAAGCAACTGATTTCCAAGGCAGATACCCATTATCGGGCGGTCTTGCTGCAGAGCCTTGCGGATATGCTCAATGGTTGCCGTGCATTTGGCGGGGTCGCCAGGGCCGTTCGATATGAAAAGTCCGTCGTACTCGTCGGCCGTGAAATCGTAGTCCCACGGCACGCGAACCACCGTGACGTCGTGTTTCAGCAGGCAGCGCAGAATGTTGTTCTTCATTCCGCAATCAACCAGCAGAACTTTGTATCGTCCTGTGCCATAAGTCGATATTGTCTTTGTCGATACTTGAGCCACAAGGTTGTCGGCGTTGGGGTCGTAGAAGGGCACGTCGTTGCCGTCGAAGACAATCTTGCCCAGCATTGAGCCTTGCTCACGCAGTTTTTTGGTGAGTTCGCGCGTATCGATACCGAAAATGCCAGGCACGTCCCATTCCTTGAGCCAGTCGCCAAGGCTGCGCTTCGAGTCCCAGTGGCTGTAATGTTCTGAATAGTTGGAAATTACAAGAGCCGAACACTGTATTCTGTTCGACTCGAAAAACCGCGACACACCGTCCTTCAACTCGTCGCCAGGCACACCGTAGTTGCCAATCATAGGGTAGGTCGGAATCAGAATCTGCCCCTTGTACGACGGGTCGCTCAAACTTTCGGGGTAGCCAGTCATAGCCGTATAGAAGACCATTTCGCCCGCCACCGACCGCTCACTGCCGAACGAATAGCCCTCATATTCAGAGCCGTCGGCAAGTTTTAGTATCGCTTTTTTCATATCAATTTTGTTTTTGAATTCCGATGCAAAATAAGATTGCAATTGCGGATTTTATGGTACGAGAATTTTGTATTTATCGAGACACTGACGGAAAACATAAACCCAATCGCAACGCGCCCCCTACTCCATTCTCACTCCCCAATTACCGATTATTTTACATTTTATAACTATTCTGCCGCAAAAATCGACATTTTATTACTATCCGCCATACAAAACCGATATTTAATTTTGGAATTACGAGTTTTTATTATGAATTGGAAATTTGGAATGCGGATGACGCGTTTTTTCTTTTCTCGCACAGACGACACTGCCCCGATACTATCGGGAACACAGATTCGGCAGGTGACAAAGAAATTTAAACTGACACGTCTATTTCGGCATATTTATCGGCAGTATTACGTATGTCATTCGCCAATTCTGCAAGTTGCGAATAATCTTTTCCTAAGGTATCGGGTAATGTGAAATAACGGCAGTAGGCACCATTCTCATCGCTGAACACCACTGATATTATTTCTTTGTCATCAGTTTTATAGACTGAATAATCCATATCGCTGTCATAGACAAGATTGTCTTCATTTATTATTGATGAATGTTCTTTGTAGTCGATGTCGGTTGGTTCGTTGTCGTTATCTTCGGGATAGACTTTTACTAATGTTCTTATTATAGGTCCGGCCACATCAAATCCATCTTCTCGAATAATTTTATTACGTGACTTAATTGTAAAGGGAATCAAAATCGCACCAATTAGCGCAAACCAAACATGAACTTTATTATTTCTCCACCAACTGAACTTGTAGATCATATTTCCATTGATTTTCAATTGCTCAATATTATTATAATGGGGGGATTCTATTGAATACAACATTTCTGCGTAATCACCAATATGAATCTTTGTTCTGTCCATGTCATCACGCATATAAAAAGGTATTTCTATGCCTTTAATATTTAACGATGTTGAATCTTTAGATACGGACACTATTTCTCCTCTAGCTTTAATTTTAAAATTATCTGCATTCAAAAATGAATCGATTATAAAAAGTTCTTCCGTCCGCTCTCTGTCGGCCGCCGCGAAATCGTTTCTGACGATCCCGGCTC
>JAGCFC010000190.1 GCA_017650325.1 Salinivirgaceae bacterium
AAAAAAAGAGGCTGTCATTGACAGCCTCTTTTTTTATATACGTATCAACGATTAATCTTCTTCATCGTCGCTATCGTCGTTTTCTTCTATATCCTCAACATCATTTTCGTCGTCATCGTCATCATCGCTATCCGGACGGCGTTTGTTTGAAATCTTCTCGCGCTCGGCTAATTTTTCAGCCCAATAGGAATATTCTCTTGCAAGTTTTGGATATTCTTCCAATGTCGCTCTAAACAGCAGATGCTCCAAATGTTCAACCTTCTCTTTAATATCCTTTGTTTCCATCATCTTATATTTTAAGTGGATTCAGAATTTGATTATCGGTTTCTCTCGCTCTTCTAAAACCACAAAAATTAATACTTCAGTAAAAATAGCGAATTTCCTAAATAAACTCACATTCGACTGCAATTATAGCATTATTCCGACTATAACTCCAAATGAATTATTTTTTTGGTTTCAAAAAAAGATTCATCGAAGAAGTCGGTAATGTTGTAAATGGTTATTTTTCTGTTAATTGATTTTAGTTCATCGTCAAAATCGCCACCTTTCAGGTATATGATGCCATTAGATAGCTGATTACATCCTCCAGGTTGGACACATTTGCGTGTCATGTTGTAGAAGTTGTCGAAACGTGTTACGGCCCGGCTGATAACGAAATCGTATTTATCCTTAATCTGTTCAACCCTAATTTGTTCGCATTTAACGTTTCCCAGACCAATGGCTTCGGCAACTGCGCTGGCTACGGTTATTTTCTTGCCTATGCTGTCGATAAGGTGGAAATGACAGTTTGGAAACAGAATGGCCAATGGAATACCAGGGAATCCTCCGCCTGTTCCAACGTCGAGAAGGCGTGTGCCGTTGGCGAAACTAATTATTTTGGCAATGGCTAGTGAGTGAAGAACGTGGTTTGTGTAAAGGTTGTCGATGTCTTTACGAGAAATGACGTTCACCTTCTCATTCCAATCGGCATATAGATCTTGCAATTGCGCGAATTGTCTTTTCTGCAAGTCGGTTAGATTGGGGAAGTACTTTGTAATGCAGTCCATTGCTTGGGTTATCGGAGGTTTGCATTGCGGTCTTTCAGCATTTCGTAAAGCAGTTCGCGCGAGCGGAAAAGCTGCGCCTTGACGGTTCCGAGCGGCAGATCCAGTTTCTCAGCTATTTCCTCGTACGAGAGTTCTTTGAAATATCGCATTTCGATAAGCGTCCGATAGCGAGGTTTCAGATTGGCCACAACGTCGTGAAGCATGGCGTGTTTCTGTTTTATTATTATGCTTTCCTCCGGGTCGGGGGCATCGTATTTCAGTGCCATGGTGGCCTCTTTCGAGAATACATCGCCAATGGTGTTCTCCTCGTCGCTTGCCGATGTGCTGACAGTTTCAATGCTGCGGGCTTTTTTACGTCGTAGAAAATCGATGCAGTTGTTCGAGGCTATCCGGAACAGCCATGTGCTGAATGCGTATTCTGGCGAATATTGTTCGATGTTGCGGAACGCTTTGCCGAAGGCTTCAATTGTTAGATCTTCGGCATCGGTTTTGCTTTTGACCATTTTGAGCACCATGAAATATATCGAGTCTTTATAAGCCGCCAATAATTCGGCAAATGCCTGCTCGTCACCATTTTGTGCACGAGAAACAAGAGCGTAATCGCGTTTGGCACTATCCGAAAATCTTGGATTTATATTCATTACTACGATAGTCTCTTAAATTCAAAATGTTAAAAGCCAATTGCAAAACAGGCAAAATGATGTCAAATATAGGAATTAAAAGCAAAAAACCTTGTTCGCAAAGTTTTCTCATATTCATTTTGTACACTATAAGTTGTACAATTAGGCGGAACCCGTATGCAGCGGCAGCTTCAATGTATAGGTTGAATCCGAAAATAGCCACCATGAGTACTGAGTAGAATAGCACCCGGCTCAGCAACTCGTAGCTCAAAATGATTTTTGTTCCAAAGCGGTAGTGAGTCCATGTTGAGAGATGGCGTTTTTTCTGCTTTACCCATTGTTGGAATGTCTCGCAAGGTAACGACTCGACAATGCTGTCGGCTGATGTTATGGTCTTGGTGTTCAGCTTGTTGGCTCGCTCGTTCACAAACAGGTCATCATCGCCCGACATAAGATGGTAGTGAGATTGGAATCCATTCTTTTCGAAGAAAATACGGCGTGTGTATGATATGTTCCGTCCAACTCCCATATATGGATGTCCGGCCTTTGCCCAGCCAATATATTGCATGGCAATGTTTAGTGTGTCAAAGCGTATCAGCTTGTTAAGCAAACCCTTGCGAGGCTCATAGCCGCCATAACCCAAGACAATCTCTGTGCCGTCGGTGTAAGCCGACATTATGCTGGCAAGCCAATTGGGACTCACAGGGTAGCAGTCGGCATCAATAAGCACAATGTGCTCGTTTTTGGCTGATTTCAAGCCTATTGTGACAGCAAGTTTTTTGCCGTGGGTAAATTTCCGGTCCGACTCAATGCTTGTGTGCCGTAGATTTTTGTGAGTTAGCTCAAGTTCGGCAAGAATGGTCAGCGTGTCGTCCTCGGAGCAGTCGCTCACTACAATTACCTCAAAATCAGGATAGTTCTGCTCCAGAATTTTGGGCAGAAACATTTTCAGGTTTTCGCCTTCGTTTCGGGCGCAAATAACTACCGATACTGGTGGTTGGTTGCTCGACAGCTGCTGTTTTTTGCCAGCCGTTCTAAGGCACACACACAGATAATATAATACTTGGACAAGCAGCGCAAAAGCCATAAACGCAAGCGTAATCAGTTGTCCCAGGCTTAACGAGTTTAAATATTGTTCCACACTTATGCCGATTAACTAATCGCAATATTATAATGAAACTTCAAAAAAAAATCCGCAAGGCGACTTTAATGTTGACATTGGGCGGTTAATAAAGATGCGTATGTACGCAGCGTTTATTTATTTGCCCTCGTTGCAATATTTGCAGTAATCCGATTTGATGTTCTCGTTCTCAAAAACCCTTAGCGAGAATCCTTCGCCTGTGCCGTTCAGCAGTTTGCAGAATGTTTCGGGTTCAATCTGCCTTATTTGCTGCATTGCCGCATCAAAGGCGGCTGTATGCATCAGATTTTCGAACAGCGAGCAGAGCGATACGTAAGTCAAAAGAACCTGCATGTTGTTGGTAGATGCAACCCATGGTTCCAAAGTCTTGATGGTCAACATGTAATCTTTATTGTCGAGGAACAGCTCGGCAAGTTTGAGGCTGTTGTCCATCGATTCGGTTTTCACATCAACAATTTTCTTTATACGGTCGATGCAAGCGGTTTTGATTGAGCGCACATGCGTCACCGAGTCTACTTCGCTAATGGTTTTGAGTTGCAAACGCAGGTTCAGTTTGTCGACAGTCTCCTTGCGCAAAGGAGTGGAGTATAGCCTGTCGACATCGCTTTGCAGCCGCCCGCCGATGTCTTTGAAAAGACCTTCGGGGTAATTTATCTGCATCAGCAGGTTGTTGAATGCGATATATTCGTTGCTCGGACTGAGTGAGGCCAATTCCGATAATTTTTCCTTCAACTCAGCATCTTTGATTTGTCCCAGTCGCCATCTTAGCCACAAATCGTTCATGGCCAGTCCTGCAAATTCGGCTGTTGCAGGTATGCGCATGTCATTGATTGCGTCTGTTGGATACTCGCCTGTCAGAATACGCTTTATTGCAAATTTTTGAATGGATAGTGCAAGAATTCTGTCGGAGGAGTCGCAGGCCTCTTTGAACTTGCGCATTACAAAGGGGCGCTCGTTTTTGCCGGTCACATCGTAAACCACACGCATATTTATGCGGGCGTAGCGGTGTTTTTGAAGTATCGGCTCAAGTTCTTTCGCAAGATTGTGTTTGAGTATGCTGTCTTGAACCTGCTCGATAGGGAGATGAGCTAGATAACTGTATTTTGTTGTTTTAATGTCAGATTCGAAATCATTCCAGTTGTAGTCTGTGGTAATCTCGGTTTGTGTGGAGTCCATTTTACGTTTCTCAAGTGCGCGGACAATGCTTTCTGCGCGGCGGTGCTGCAGGTTGCGGTTTACCGAGTCGCTGCCTTCAACCGATGAGTAGGCTGTGATGCTCATGCTGAGGATGTTGAAGTCGGGTTGCTCAAGCGCGTCGAGGAACGGTTCAATGTCCGATTCATCGTAGTCGGCCTTGTTTCCTTTGAATGGCACTACAAATTCAAGATCGGCGCTGTCGGGGATGGGTTTGTACCCGAAGTGTGAATTGATTGCCAGCGTGTCGGCCAGAAGTTTGACCTGGTTCTTGTAGGTGCCCTTGATTGGGTAGATGAATGATTTTGGCACGCTTGCGCAAACCGCACCATCTTGAATAATAAGCAGATTAATCTCGCTTTCATCGATGTTCAGACCTTCGGGCAGGTCGGCCACTTTGGCCTTGAACGCCTTGGGGTTGCCCGATTGTGCGGCAAGATTTTTCTTGAACAGTTTTTTCGATTTGTAAGGTTTGGTAAGCACTCCACGGTTGAATCGGTTGTAGTCGATAACGTTGCGCTCGTGCCGGCAGTCGTACTGCTCTTTTTGGAGTATGTCGAGAGCCAAAGCATCGTTTTTGTTGCGTAGAAGTTTCTGGAGAGGTTTTGCGCTTTCCATGTCGATGAACACCTCGCGTCCCTCAACCACAAGAGCATCCCTGAATTCGTGCAGATTAGTCATTCGGTTCACCCGTTTGCAAACCTCGGGATCGTAAACGTCAAGACCATTGTTCTTTACGGTGTATGGCACTTTCAGTTGGCTGCGGTCGCGCATTCCCTCGTTGAACGAACGAAAATTGCCCAGCACAACCGATACATACACTTTTTTGCCATCGAAATCGATACTCGATGAAACGGCTATGTATTTGTAGTTTGTACTTTCGAAGAGTGCGGCGGTCTTGCTGTTCGACATCCATTTGAACACCAGTTCCTCGGCCATTTTAAAGTACGAGAGTTCCTCTTTTCCTTTCACAACGTTTATTCTGGCAATCAACTCAGCAGCTTCGCTCGAGCCTCCGTAGGCCTGCATGCGGTCGCCAACCGGCAGTTTGAGTTTCGCGTTAGGATCTTCCTTGGCCATCAGCGACATGTATTCCGATTGCTCTTTGGCCACAGAAAAGAGTAGTTGCCTGAATTGCAGCGGCTCGCAGTCGCGCTCATCGAGTATGAAATTTATTTGGTCGATGATTATGCTGTCGAGCAGTGTCGGATAGAATCCGTAGGGGTCGATTTGTGTTGAAGCCGACATGGCCTCACCATTGATATAGTATATTTTGCGGGCTATATCGTGTTGAGCTGAACAAATCAGCGTGCAGCATATTGCCAATAAGCTAAATGCGATTTTTTTAGTCATCAGTTCCTTTTTCTAAAAAACTCGCAAATGTACAAATTATTGTCAGTTAGCCTACATCCGTGTTTGTTTTTGCATATTGGCGTCGGTAGCGCAAATTGCGGCCAATCGTTCAACAAATTTCCGCTCCGACGGGTTCTTCTCGTACATATAAAGTAACATTTCGTCTTGCGCTTCACGCGATTGCCGTAGTATCGACAACGCAGTGGTTATCAGCCCATGGCTGTAGTGCAGACGCTGCATCTGGTCGAGTAGCGCCAGTTCTTTCGGAGTCATTTTGTTGCTTGCGTTCATAACTATGCAAATGTAACTAACAATGCCGAAAACGTAAACTGAAAACTTATGCTTAACCGAATCTTGCACATACTTTAATAACTTGTTATTAAATCCCGGTTCCCGGTTCATATTTTCCGAAGCCTAAATGTGCGATATTTGAATTACATTTGCCCAATCAATAAAGGCTTATGGCAGAAAAGATTCTACACCTTGAAACCGTTGACCCGCTTGATTTGTACGGGGTTCAGTGCTCACGGCTCGACATTCTGAAACGCGCTTTCCCGAAGATTCAGATTGTGGCGCGCGGCCACGATCTGAAAGTTCTGGGCGATGAGCAGCAGATTGCCGACTTTGAGGACAAATTCCGTCAGGTGGTGCATTTTCTCGACACGTTCAATCGGCTGTCGGACGACGACCTTGTGCAGATTCTGAGCAATCAGCAACAGCATCAGACCGATGTGCCTGACGACCTGATTGTTTTCGGCAACAACGGCCGCGCCATCCGCGCCCGCAGCGCCAATCAGCAACTGATGGTCAACGCCATCGAGACTAACGATATGCTATTTGCCACTGGTCCGGCAGGATCGGGAAAAACATACACTGCTATTGCTTTGGCAGTGAGAGCGTTGCGTAACCGTGAGGTGCGCCGTCTGGTTTTGAGCCGCCCCGCTGTTGAGGCTGGCGAGCGTTTGGGATTTCTGCCTGGCGACCTGAAAGAGAAAATCGATCCGTATTTGCAGCCGCTCTACGATGCGCTCAACGATATGATTCCCGCCAAGAAACTCGAATCGCTGCTCGAAGAAGGTGTGATTCAGATTGCGCCTTTGGCTTTTATGCGCGGTCGCACGCTCGACAACGCTTTTGTCATTCTTGACGAGGCGCAGAACACCACGCTTCCGCAGATGAAAATGTTCCTGACTCGTATGGGTATGAATTCGAAGTTCATCATCACAGGCGACATCACGCAAATCGACCTTCCGCGTACGCAGGACAGCGGTCTGATTCAAGCAGCGCGATTGTTGCGGGACATCGAGGGCATCAGTTTTGTCGAGCTCAACGATTCCGACATTGTCCGCCACCGCCTTGTAAAAGAGATTGTGAGGGCGTTCGATAGGGCGAAGGATTGATTAATTGAATGATAGAATTAACGATTTACCGATTAAACATAAAAATATGAACACAGTATCAAAAACAAACTTCAGTTTCAGCGGTCAGAAAGGCGTGTACAACGGCAAGGTGCGCGATGTGTACAACATCAACGACCAATATTTGGCAATGGTTGTGAGCGACCGCATTTCGGCATTCGATGTAATCCTGCCAAAGGGTATTCCCTTCAAAGGTCAGGTTTTGAACCAGATAGCATCGTATTTCCTTGATGCCACCGCTGACATCGTGCCAAACTGGAAAATCGCCAGCCCCGACCCGAACGTAACCATTGGCCACAAATGCGAGCCATTTGCGGTTGAGATGGTTGTGCGCGGCTACCTGACAGGCAGCTCATGGCGCCTTTATCGCGACGGCGGACGTGAGATTTGCGGAGTGAAACTGCCCGAGGGCCTGCGTGAGCACCAGCGTTTCGACCACCCGATCATCACCCCGACAACCAAAGCCGACATTGGCACTCACGACGAGAACATCTCTCGTGAGGACATCATCAAAAACGGACTTGTTTCGGCTGAGGATTACGCTCAACTCGAGAAATACACGCTTGAGTTGTTTGCACGCGGAACCGAAATGGCGCGTAAGATGGGCTTGATTCTTGTCGATACCAAATACGAGTTCGGCAAGAAAGACGGCAAGATTTACCTGATTGACGAAATCCACACCCCCGACTCATCGCGTTACTTCTACGCTGACGGCTACGAGGAGCGTTTTGCCAAGGGTGAGCAGCAGAAACAACTCTCGAAAGAGTTTGTGCGTGAGTGGCTTATGGCCAACGGATTCCAAGGCCGTGCTGGCGAGAAAGTGCCTGAGATGACACCCGAAATCATCAGCCAGATTTCGAACCGCTACATCGAACTCTATGAGCACATTGTTGGCAGCAAGTTTGTTCCGGGCGATGTAACCGACGTGCAAAACCGCATTTTCAACAATGTTGAGAATTATATCAAAGCAAATCTGTTGAAATAGGACTTTTAAAGCAAAGCCGGCTCAAACGAGTCGGTTTTGTTTTTTGTTTTCCGAAAAATTCTATTTTTGCCGACACATAGGCGGGCATAGCTCAGTTGGTAGAGCATCAGCTTCCCAAGCTGAGGGTCGCGAGTTCGAGTCTCGTTACCCGCTCAAAATGAAAGGCACTTGTTTTCCCACAAGTGCTTTTTTGTTTGTGGGGCAGTATGCCAAAATTAATATCTTTGCCCACTATTCGAAAAACGGTAATGCAGTTCAGCTTAAAAGCCACCGATAGCAAGTCAGGCGCACGTGCGGGCCTTATCACCACTGATCACGGCACCATTGAGACACCCATTTTTATGCCCGTTGGCACATTGGGTTCGGTCAA
>JAGCFC010000191.1 GCA_017650325.1 Salinivirgaceae bacterium
AGCCACGTTCTTCAGCCATTGTTGCTCTTGTGGGCCAAAGAATAGATTCATTTGGTCAAGAATGTCTTCTATAGGTCTCGACCAAAGCTCTTTTGCTAGTTTGTCATTAGAACCGCAAACGATACAACCACAAGAAGCCCCGCGCCCCTCAGAAACTTGAAAAATTTCTGACGGCCAGTGAGCTTTATTTGGTCATAACTCAACCGTTCCGGATTAAAACTGTACTTCGGTTCTGACATTTTTCTGAAAACACGATTTTTACATAGCAAAACTAATTAAAAAAGAAATAAGTTTGCAACTCTATGTAAAATGAAACAATTATACATATAATAATATGAATTCTAAAGAGATACGTAATCAGTTCAAAGAGTTTTTCGCGTCGAAGCAGCACCAGATTGTGAGCAGTGCGCCGATGGTTATCAAAGACGACCCGACGCTGATGTTCACCAATGCCGGTATGAACCAGTTCAAGGATATTTTCCTCGGCATATCGCCGCGCAAGTGGCCGCGTGTGGCCAACAGTCAGAAATGTCTGCGCGTGTCGGGTAAGCACAACGACCTTGAGGAGGTTGGACACGACACCTATCACCACACAATGTTCGAAATGCTCGGCAACTGGTCATTTGGCGACTATTTCAAGCCAGAAGCCATTGCCTGGGCTTGGGAGTTGCTTACAGAAGTTTACAAACTGCCGAAAGACCGTCTTTATGCCACAGTGTTTGAAGGCGATGCGTCGGAAAATCTGGCTCTTGACACCGAAGCGGAGGAAATCTGGCTTAAGTATCTGCCGAAAGACCGTGTAATCCACGGCAACAAGCACGACAACTTCTGGGAGATGGGCGCCACTGGTCCGTGCGGCCCTTGCTCTGAAATCCATATCGACCTGCGCGATGACGCCGAGCGCGCCAAAGTGCCTGGCCGCGACCTTGTGAACCAAAGCAACCCGCTGGTTATCGAAATCTGGAACCTTGTGTTTATGCAGTATAACCGCAAAGCTGACGGCTCGCTCGAGCTTCTGCCGCACAAGCACGTCGATACTGGTATGGGCTTTGAACGTCTGTGTATGGCTCTGCAAGGCAAGAAATCGAACTACGATACTGATGTTTTCCAACCGATAATCAAGGAGATAGGCCGCATTTGCGACTGCGAGTACGGCAAAGACGAAAAGGTTGATGTGGCAATGCGCGTTGTGGCCGACCACGTGCGCACAATCGCCTTCTCGGTTACCGACGGTCAGCTTCCGTCGAACGCGAAGGCAGGATATGTTATCCGCCGAATCCTTCGCCGCGCCGTTCGCTACGGATACACCTTCCTTGGTCAGCGTAAATCGTTTATGTATAAGTTGTTACCCGTTTTGGTTGACACAATGGGCGAGGCTTATCCCGAACTGAAAGCGCAACAGGCTTTGGTTGAAAAAGTTATGAAGGAGGAAGAAGACGCATTCCTTCGCACGCTCGAGACTGGTATCCGCCTTCTCGACAAGATTATGGCCGACGCAAAAGCCGCTGGAAAGAAGGAGATTACGGGTGTGGATGCATTCACGCTCTACGACACCTACGGCTTCCCGCTCGACTTGACCGAACTGATTCTGCGCGAGAACGATTTGACTGTAAATCAAGCAGATTTTGATGTTGAAATGCAGAAACAGAAGGAGCGTGCGCGCAACGCCGCAGCCGTTGAGACTGGCGACTGGGTTTATCTGCAGGAGGGCGAGTCGGAGTTTGTCGGCTACGACCTGACAGAGGCCGATGTCGAGATTCTGCGCTACCGCAAGGTTAAACAGAAGAATCAGGAACTTTATCAGATTGTGCTCAACCGCACGCCGTTCTACGCCGAAATGGGCGGTCAGATTGGCGATACGGGCTACATTGAGGCCGATGGTGAGCGCATTGCAATTATCGATACAAAAAAGGAGAATAAGTTGAGCGTGCATTTGGCAAAATCGCTGCCGAAAGACCCGACGACCACCTTCCGCGCGGTTGTCGATGTTGAGCGCCGCCAACAAACGGCCAACAACCACACGGCCACACACTTGCTGCATTACGCTCTGCGTCAGGTGCTTGGCACACACGTTGAGCAGAAGGGCTCAATGGTGTCGCCCGATTGCCTGCGCTTCGACTTCTCTCATTTCCAAAAGGTTACCGATGAGGAGATTCGCAAGGCAGAGCACATTGCCAACAAACTTGTCCGTCAGAATCTGCAGCTCGAGGAGAACCGCAATATGCCTATCGAAGAGGCTAAATCGCTTGGCGCGATGGCTTTGTTTGGCGAGAAATACGGCGACACGGTGCGTGTTATCAAATACGGCCCGTCGATTGAGTTGTGCGGTGGTACTCACGTTCACTCAACAGGCGAGATTGGTTTGATTAAGATTGTGTCGGAGAGTTCGGTTGCCGCTGGCGTCCGCCGTATTGAGGCTGTGACCGCTGAAAAGGCTGAAAATATGTTCGATGCGCAGCAGGATGTTCTTCGCTCGCTGAAGGAGATGTTCAACAATGTGCCCAATCTGGCGCAGACCATTAAAAAGACCGTTGACGAGAACGCCGAACTGAAGCGCGACATTGAGAAGTTTATGCAGGAGAAAATCCAAAAGATAAAGGCTGATGTTCTGGCAAATGCCGAAACCAAAGGCGATGTGAAGTTGTTCCGTGTGCCTGTCGGCATTGAGATGAGCCCTGACGCACTGAAGGATTTGGCATTCAGAATCCGTTGTGAGGTGAAGGACAAGTTCCTGTTTGTGGCAGGCGCAAAATACGATGGCAAACCGTCGTTAACTATTGCAATGAGCGACGCTTTGGTTGCCACTGGCCTGAACGCTTCGCAGATGATTCGCGAGGCTGCTAAGGAGATTCAAGGTGGTGGTGGTGGACAGCCGTTCTTTGCTTCGGCAGGCGGCAAAAACGCCGATGGCCTTGACAAAGCAGTGAATGCGATTGTAGGGATAATTTAAAATAGATTAATGGTTAATTAAAATGCCCGCTTCGGCGGGCATTTTTTTTGTGGAACGCTGCTTTAAGTTTGCGTAGCGTTAGTAGTATCTGCGTTAGTGTTAGTGTTAGCGTCAGCGTTAGCTTAGCAACCGCACTTCTTCTTAAACGAGAATTTGTTTTCTTCGTGGTGTATCAGTCTGACAATGTTCTTTCTATGGGTAATAATCAGCAGAACGGCTTCAGCCACAGCGAACACCATAAGCGATACGATATGAATCTTGAAAACGAAGATAATCATAATGGGGAAGGTGAGACCGCCCAGCATTGAGCCAAGTGACACGTATTTGCTGATGAGCAGCACAACTAAAAACACGCAGAAGCACGCCAGCGCCGATAGCGGACTGAGCGCCACAGCAATGCCCAAAAGCGTTGCCACGCCTTTGCCGCCTTTGAAATGTGCGTAAATAGGGAAGATGTGGCCCAGAACGGCGAAAACGCCGAGCAGCAGCTGCAGATTGACAAACGGCTCAGTGCCGCACTCGTAACTTGCAAAATGCGCCAGACTTACAGCCAGAAAGCCCTTCAGCAAATCAATTGCAAAGACAATCAATCCGGGTTTGGTGCCAAGCACGCGGATTGTGTTGGTTGTTCCCGCGTTGCCGCTTCCGTGCTCACGCACGTCGATTCCATAAATGCCCTTGCCAAGCCAAACGGCGGTTGGAATTGAGCCAATCAGATAAGCGACCACGCACAATATTCCGCACAAAATATATTCGTTCATAGTCAGTTACAAATTGTATGTAGAGACGTGCCGCGGCGCGTCTCCACAAAATAGCAATTGTACATAAACAAAAACCCCGCCAAACGGCAGGGTTTTTGAATAAATATTTTCGAACAGCCCGATTAGAGTTTCGGACCTGCAGCAACGAGTGCCTTGCCGGCTTCGTTGGTTGTGTATTTTTCGAAATTCTTGATGAAGCGGCCAGCCAAATCCTTTGCTTTTGCTTCCCACTCTGATGCGTTTGCATAAGTGTCGCGTGGGTCGAGGATAGCAGGATTTACTTTCGGCAGAGCTGTCGGTACTTCGAAGTCGAAGAACGGAATCTTTTTGGTCTCAGCCTTCAGGATTGAACCGTCGAGGATAGCGTCGATGATACCACGAGTGTCAGGAATCGAGATACGTTTGCCAGTACCATTCCAGCCAGTGTTAACCAAGTATGCCTTAGCGCCAGATTTCTTCATTTTCTTAACCAGCTCTTCAGCATATTTTGTCGGGTGCAGCTCAAGGAATGCCTGACCGAAGCAAGCCGAGAATGTAGGAGTCGGTTCGGTGATACCACGCTCTGTACCAGCCAATTTAGCGGTGAAGCCGCTCAAGAAGTAGTATTGAGTCTGCTCAGGAGTCAGGATTGAAACCGGAGGCAAAACGCCGAATGCGTCAGCTGAAAGGAAGATAACGTTCTTTGCAGCAGGACCTGCGCTCTTGCCAGCCACTTTCTTAACGATGTTCTTGATGTGGTCAATTGGGTAAGAAACGCGGGTGTTCTCAGTTACGCTCTTGTCAGCGAAATCGATTTTGCCGTTCTTGTCAACAGTAACGTTCTCAAGAAGAGCGTCGCGTTTGATAGCGCCGTAGATGTCAGGCTCGTTCTCTTTCGAAAGGTTGATAACTTTAGCGTAGCAGCCGCCTTCGAGGTTGAACACGCCTTCGTCGTCCCAGCCGTGCTCGTCGTCACCGATAAGCAGACGTTTCGGGTCGGTAGAAAGAGTGGTCTTGCCAGTTCCTGACAAACCGAAGAAGATAGCTGTGTTCTTGCCTTCCATATCGGTGTTTGCAGAGCAGTGCATTGATGCGATGCCCTTCAAAGGCAGGTAGTAGTTCTGCATTGAGAACATACCCTTCTTCATTTCACCACCATACCAGGTGTTGATGATAACTTGCTCGCGGCTCTTAGTGTTGAAAGCAACGCAAGTCTCAGAGTTCAGGCCGAGAGCCTTGAAGTCGTCAACTTTAGCCTTCGATGCGTTGTAGATAACGAAGTTGGGCTCGAAGTTCTTCAACTCTTCTGCAGTCGGGCGGATGAACATATTCTCAACAAAGTGAGCCTGCCAAGCAACTTCAACAATGAAGCGGACAGCAAGACGGGTTGCTTCGTTGGCGCCGCAGAAAGCGTCGACAACATAAAGTTTCTTATTTGAAAGTTCTTTCTTTGCGATTTCCTTAACCTTGTTCCAAACGTCTTCGCTCATTGGGTGGTTGTCGTTCTTGTAAGCGTCCGATGTCCACCAAACGTTGTTGTGGCTCTCGTCGTTGTCAACAATGTATTTGTCCTTCGGCGAGCGGCCAGTGAAGATACCAGTCATAACGTTAACTGCACCAAGTTCGGTTTCCTGACCTTTTTCGTAACCTTCGAGAGCAGGATTGATTTCTGCCTTGTAGAGTTCGTCGAAAGAAGGGTTGTGTGCGATTACAGTTGAGCCTGTAATGCCGTACTTCGTTAAATCTAAATTGCTCATAATTAATATTTTAAAAAGTTATAACTATATTTTGCCTTTTTGCCGCAAATATAGTCGGAAATAATCAAAAAACGAGCCATACTATTCAAATAAATTCTTTTAAGTAAAATTCGTAGAAAGAAATAATGGTGTTTATTGTAAGATGATGTGAATCAATTAAATATTATCGAGCAAATTATTAAGTAGAAGTGTCAGATAGTTCGTTAAAAAAGCATATCATTGTGTATTAATGTGTAACGCAATGAAAACGTATATTTATAATGTTGGTGAAGAACCATTTGACAAATGGATGAATGGACACACCGATTGTGAGAAACTGATTCTTAAAGGTTGTATTCTCGCTAAAGAAGATACTGATGATTTGGAGTATTACAATAAAATTATTAGTGGCATTCGTTTAAAACAAATTGATGTTAAAGATTTGTCGATAAATATATTACCGGATGATGAGTATGATAACGAAATCTATGATTTTTACGAGAATGAAAAAGACGGGCCAAGTTCGTGGACGTGGTGGAATGGGGAACACGAAATACTTCAACATCTTGTCGTCAACCGAGAATACGGAACTTGTTTTGTGATTTGTGACAATATGATTTTGACGGAAGACAAAAAAGTTGTTGTATTTCATTCAAATTCAAAAAATGTTGTTATACCGGATGCAGTTGAAATAATTGGCAAATATGCTTTTTATGGTGCATATATTGATAAACTAATAATACCAGAATCTGTCAAATTGATTGATGTTGCAGCTTTTTATGAGAGTGGTATCAGTGAAATTCAAATTCCTTCATCATTAAAGCGTATAGCGGCATTTGCATTTTATTATGCAGAAGAATCAATAGAAATTCCAGAAGGTGTTGAGATTATCGAAGATTTTGCATTTGCCAATATTAAGCAAATAAAACTGCCATCGACATTAAAATTCTTAAGTAAATATTTTTTTCAAGATGAGGATGATGATTGCAAAATTCCACGTGTAGATGTTGCTGTTGGCAATCCGTATATCTATTCGGAAAATGGTGCTTTATATTCAAAAGACACAAAGCCATATTTAGATGGTGTATATGTAATCCCCACACCACCTCAATTGCTTATATGGCCTGAGCCTGAAGACTTTAGTCACGAATATACTGTTGAAGAATTATTGGCAGACTATCCTCCTTATAATATTAAACCAATTAATTCGGATAATACACTATTTTGGGTATATGAATGGCAAAAAGGTTATAATATTATTGACAGATACAAAAACAAGTATTTTAATCAAGCGATAGTTGGCGAAATACGGTTTATTAAGGACAAAGCTGTTTTGGTGAAGAACAATATTTATAGTTCTGATTTAAAAGAGTTGTTGTTTAGTAGCGATGTCGAAATATATGATTTTGATGCGGAAGGTAGAGTCTATTTGCAAACTGATTATGAAAAGGATGAGATAGACCCTTATGAATGCACTTATGTTCCATACGATACGAAACAGTGGTGTGTTGATTATCAAGGCAATGAGTTGCTAAAGCAAAAATACGACAAGTTAGGAGTGTTCTCAAAAGAAGGAATAGCGCCTGCTAAGATGAATAAAAAGTGGGGAATGATTAATTTGAACGAAGATATAATCATTCCATTTGAATACAGTGGATTGGAAAACTTTGATGCAAAAGGTATGGCACTTGCTCAAAAAGGGAAAAAATATGGTTACATCGACCGTAATAACAATGTGATAATACCATTTTTGTATTGGTGTATCTATCGAAAATTTAACAACAAAGACGAGTGTTTCGCTTTATTTGATTCTCATTCTAAAATCGGATGTTTTATTGATAGACATAATAACATTTTGGGAACATCGTATAAATATGGGAGAACCCTTTCCGCAATTTACGAAAAGAAATTTCACTTGTTTAAAAAAGGTAGTCGATATGGTTATTGCCGACAATTTTCTGAGGATTTTTCTGGTTGTATATATTTGGATATCAAGGTTGTAAACAAAACAACTCTTATGGTCACAGAAAATGGTATCAATTACAACAAAATCGAGTATTAAGATTTGTGTTCAGCCTTTTCAATTGCTTCGGCAAGTTCTTTTGAATGTAAAGAAACTTCTTTATACGTCCCGTTTCCGAGTTTAACTTTAATTGATAATGTCTTTGGCCGAAATAGACGCTTTGCTTTTTCGATTGTATCGGCAAATTCTTTTGCATTTATTGTTGCATTCTCATACGTTCCATCTTCGAGTTTTACTTTAATAGTTATTTCTCCGGTAGGTGAGTTCTTGGAATCTGATGACATAAAGATTGCCGATACAAGGATGACGCAAAATACAAAAACAATAAAAAGTAATAATTCAGAAGTAGTAAACATCGTTTTGTTTGAGTATTTTGTTTATAATCAAATCAATTGTTAATAATAACCAAATATAAAGTAGATTTTTGAGTTTTCGAACCCCAACGGGGTGAAATATTATAGGCAGGGGCGTAAGCCCCTGATTTATTGAGGAAAAAGTAAAGAACCCCGAAGGGGTGGCAAGTTGAAAAATCTAATCGGAAGAACTATTTTCGTCGTCTTTCAGCTCCATAGTTTGATACCGTCTTTTTCCACGTTTTTATAGAATGGTGTAAAATGGCGTTTTTCCCACTCTTCGTTGGTGTAAATAATAGGATTTATGGCAGCGTCGATTTCCCAGCCAAGCTCGACAAAAGGGTAGGCTGTGGTGTCGAAATCGGCGTTTGTGCTACGTCCGGTTTTGTTGAGCAAAATCAACAAATCCCAGTCGGAATTTGCGTGGTAGTCGCCCCGGGCTTGCGACCCGAACAAAACCACGCGCGTTCCGGCAGGCACAACCTGCATAGCTTTTTGCTTTATCGATTCTATAATACCATTTCTTTCCATAAAACAAAGATAGCGATTTGTTGTTTAAATGGTTATTCACACCTTCAATAAATCAATCCTTCAATCCTTCAATCAATGCTACGACCGTGGATGGAACCGTAAAATGGCGTCACGCAGATATTCTCGATCAATATGTGTGTAAATTTCCGTAGTCGTTATTGATGAGTGACCTAACATTTCTTGAATAGCCTTTAAATCAGCACCGGCATCTATTAATTGTGTCGCGAACGAGTGACGGAACGTGTGTGGACTGATAGTCTTTTTCAAACCGATTTTTGCGGCCAGGTCTTTAATAATGGTAAAGATCATTACACGGGTGAGTTTGCGGCCATAATGATTTAAGAATAAGGTGTTTTCGTCTTTGCGGTCAATGTTGAGTGTGTCACGATAGTTGTGGATGTATAGGGTTATTGCGTCTTTCATACAGCGTCCCATTGGCACTAATCTCTCTTTATTGCCTTTGCCCTTTATTCTTAAGAAATTTTCGCTGAAGTGTATGTCGGTAAGTTTCAGATTAATAAGTTCAGACACTCGCAATCCGCAACCATAAAGGGTTTCAATAATTGCGCGGTTTCGATAGCCTGTTTCGCTTCCAAGGTCAATGGCGTTTATTAATTCGTCGATTTCATTAGGAGAGAGAGTTGTCGGAAGATGGCGGCCTAATCGTGGACCTAAAACCATTTCAGATGGGTCGTGTTCAATAATATCGTGAACAAGAAGATATTTGAAAAAAGATTTTATCCCCGATAAAACCCTGGCCTGTGAACGCTCGCTCATATCTTGTCCTTCGCTTAAGTCGTCAAAAAATAGGCGAATATCGTCTGGTGTAACAGTTAACGGACTTTCTCGCTCTGAATAGTCGATAAATTTCTGAATGTCTTTCATATACGCTTCGATGGTATTCTTCGAGAGCGATTTTTCGAGCATTAGGAAATTCTTGTAACTTGTCAAATAGTCGGCCCAAACCATATTTTTCAGATTTTTAGGTTGTCAACATATTTTCGTTATCCGAATAACAAAAATACCTTAAAAATGATAAGTTTGTAGCCCTAAAAATGTTTTTTTTAAATGTAACAATATGAATCTTTTAGA
>JAGCFC010000028.1 GCA_017650325.1 Salinivirgaceae bacterium
AGGATATCCGCCCGACAATCGGCAAGATTTATACTGTTTTGGCGTGCTTGTCGATAACCTGGTTCTTTTCGAAAACGCTTACGGCAATCATCAGCGGGGTAATCACTTCGCGCAATCCCGACGGAAAAAACAGCGTGAGCATGATGCTGCCCACAATCATGCATTTGGTGCAGATACTTATTTGGGGAATAGGCATAGCCATTACACTCGACAACACCGGTTACGATGTAAAGGCGCTTATTGCCGGACTGGGATTCGGCGGTGTGGCTCTGGCTCTGGCGGCAAAGAACACCGTTACAAACTTCTTGGGCGGTGCTACATTGTTGGTTGACAATCCGTTCAGTATTGGCGACCGCGTGCGTGTGGCCGGTTACGATGGTTTTGTCAGATTTATAGGCTTGCGCAGTTTCCGCCTTACAACGCTCGATGGCACCGAGGTTACAATACCAAACGCCAACATTATCGACAACGCCATTGAGAATGTAACGCGCGAACCGTCGAGGCGCATTGTGCTTAGCCTGCAGCTTACCTACGGAACCACCACAACGCAGATGCAGCGTGCAATTGATGTTTTGCGGGATATTGCCTTGAACAACCCTCATGTTGAGGACACTTGTCACGTCTATTTCAGCGATTTTTCCGATTATTCGCTCACCCTCAAATTCATTTACTACATAATCAAAGGGAACGACATTTTCGAAACACAATCGGAGATGAACATGATTATACTAAGCCGATTCAACAGCGAGGGCTTCGAATTCGCATTCCCGACACACAGCCTGTATGTCGAAAATTCGGGCAAGCACCATAATGCTATAGAGCTGGCTGATAACGGCCCAAAAAAACTTGAAAACGGCGAGGTTGGCAAAATCGAAGGCAAGGAAATCAAGAAGTTAGAGAAATAAGGAATATGAGCAACAAGAAACTTACGATAGCGATTGACGGATTCTCGTCGTGTGGGAAAAGCACTGTGGCAAAGGAGCTTGCGCGGAAACTGGGTTACGTTTATGTCGATACCGGTGCCATGTATCGCGCTGTGACGCTCTATTGCATGCGAAACGGCCTTATCAGCGACGACGGAACGGTGGACACCGACCAACTGCAGAAAGTTATTGGCAATATCGATATATCATTCACATACAACGAGTTGACGGGAGCAAACACCACATGGCTCAATGGTGAGCGTGTTGAGGACGAAATCCGCCGCATCGAGGTGTCGAACAAAGTAAGTTTTGTGAGCCGCATCGATTTTGTGCGCACTCAAATGGTTAAGCTACAGCAGGAAATGGGCAAGCAGGGAGGAATAGTAATGGACGGCCGCGACATTGGCACTGTGGTATTCCCGAATGCCGACCTCAAAATATTTATGACCGCATCGCCCGAAGTGCGCGCCCAACGCCGCTTCGACGAGTTGACAGCCAAAGGCGAGAAGGTAACGCTGGCCGAAGTGCTCGAGAATGTGAATCAGCGCGACTACATCGACCAGCATCGTGAAATATCGCCGCTCCGCCAAGCCGACGACGCCCATGTGGTCGACAACAGCAACATGACGCGCGACGAACAGTTTGCCGTTATCCTTCAATTGGTTGAGAACGCAAAAAACAACTGAAAATGGTTGAGATAGCCATCGACCCTGAGTCGGGATTCTGCTTTGGAGTGAAAAACGCCGTTACCAAAGCCACCGCCGAACTGGCCGATGGTGAGCCGCTTTACAGCCTCGGTGCCATGGTGCACAATCCGCTCGAGGTTAACCGCTTGACCGATATGGGGCTTGTGGTGATTGACCATCGGCAGTTTGCCGAAATGCATAACGCAAAGGTGCTATTCCGTGCCCACGGCGAGCCGCCATCGAGTTATACAAACCTTAAAGAGCGCAACATTAAACTTATCGATGCCACCTGTCCGGTGGTTCTGCGGCTTCAGGAGCGCATTAAAATGGCTTATCAGGAAATGTCGGCTTGCGGCGGACAGGTTGTTATTTTCGGTAAAAAAGGTCATGCTGAGGTGGTTGGGCTTATCGGGCAAACCGATGGAAACGCCATTTTGGTGGAATCGGAGGCCGACATCAAAAAAATCGACATGAACCGTCCAATCGAGTTTTTCTCGCAGACAACCAAAGACATAGGGCAGTTTATGCATCTGGTGGAAATAATCGGGCAAAAAGCCAGTCAATTTCATTGGCACGACACCATCTGCCGCCAGGTGGCCAACCGCGGACCGCACCTCAAGGAGTTTGCCGCGCAGCACGAGCTTGTTGTCTTTGTCGGCGGCCACGACAGCTCAAACGCCAAAGCCCTGTTCGAAATGTGCCGGCAGGTGAACCAGAAAACATATTTTATCGAAAATATCGACGAATTGCGCCCCGAATGGTTCGCAAACGTCGGCAGCGTGGGAATCAGCGGCGCCACCTCGACGCCATCGTGGCTGATTATGAAAGTGAAAGAGCAAATTGAAATGATGGTGGGGGACTAACGTAACTATTTATTTGCTATTTTTAGCAGTTTGAAAATAGTAGAAGCGCTGAGGTGTTTTCGTCAGCGCAAAATTGTAGATTTGCAGATTATTTGAATATACTTTGTTAAAAACAGTTAAATAAAAGAAAATGAGTACAAACGCAACAAATCTAGCTGCCAACAACATTCGTATTTTGGCAGCGTCGATGGTCGAGAAGGCCAAATCGGGACACCCAGGCGGTGCTATGGGCGGCGCCGACTTCATCAATGTTCTTTATTCGGAATTCCTGCAGTACGACCCACAGAATCCGTCATGGATTGGTCGCGACCGCTTCTTCCTTGACCCTGGCCACATGGCACCGATGCTCTACGCTCAGTTGGCTCTGACCGGCAAATATTCGCTCGACGAACTGGCTCAACTGCGTCAATGGGGCTCACCGACCACTGGTCACCCTGAATTCGACATCGCACGTGGCGTTGAGAACACTTCAGGCCCGCTCGGACAAGGCCACAGCTACGCTGTAGGTGCTGCCATCGCAGCTAAGTTCCTTGCCGCTCACACTGGCAACCCGACTTTCGAGAAGGAAACCATCTACGCCTACATCTCTGACGGTGGCGTTCAGGAAGAAATTTCGCAAGGCTCGGCACGTATTGCCGGCGTTCTTGGTCTGGACAACCTGGTAATGTTCTACGACTCGAACGACATCCAGCTTTCGACTGAAACAAAGGCAGTTATGAACGAAGACACTGCCGCTAAATATCGCGCTCTCGGTTGGGAGGTTATCGAAATCAACGGTAACGACGCCGACCAAATCCGCAAGGCACTGGCACAGGCCAAAGCTGTGAAGGGCAAACCGGCTCTCATCATCGGTAAGTGCATTATGGGCAAGGGTGCTTTGAAAGAGGACGGCTCTTCTTATGAGCGCAACTGCAAGACTCACGGCGCACCGCTCGGTGGCGACGCTTACAAGAACACCATCAAGAACCTTGGCGGTGACCCGGAGAATCCGTTCGTTATC
>JAGCFC010000029.1 GCA_017650325.1 Salinivirgaceae bacterium
AAGCAGTTTCAGTTTGTTCCTGGCGGCTGCCCGACACATTTGCTGCTCACACCGAAAGCAGTTGACGAGGCCCGCCGCCGTCACCCCGATGCGCTGGTGCTTGTTCACCCCGAATGTTCGGAAAAAGTGGTGGAATTGGCTGATTATGTGGGCAGTACCACGCAGATTATGGACTTCGCGAAAAACAGTCGGAACACCGAATTCATTATCGGAACGGAAAACAGCATTGTCCAACACCTGCAATTCGAGTGTCCCGAAAAGCGGTTCTTCGCCCTGTCGAAAAACTGTATCTGCCACAATATGAAGGCAACCACGTTAGGCGATGTGTATGAGTGCGTTAGGGGCATTGGCGGTGACGAAATCACGCTCGATTCCGCCACTCTGACCGCCGCCCGCCACAGCATTGACGAAATGCTGCGTCTAGAACAACTTTAAGCCGAGCCTTTTCCGCAAACAGGCTCAAAAATCCGCATTTATGGCGATAGCCAACCTTTTTAGGTATGATTTGGTTGGGTATCGGTATGTTAATTGATTTGACAATCAATCACATAACCGTAAATTTTCTTTCGCTAAACTGAAATATTCACCGTCCATAACTCACAAAAATATCGAGTTGTGGACGGCAAATAATTATTATTACCCGTCCATAACTCGAAAAAATATTGAGTTGTGGATGGGGAATAATTGAAAAATCCATATATTTGTTCTGTTAAAATTTTAGCAAAATGTGTGGTATCATAGGTAGAGCAAAAGAAGTTGAGAGTTTGGAAACGCTTTATAAATCAAAACGTTCTGAATTCGTCATTGTTTACGGGCGGCGGCGTATTGGAAAGACATTCCTTGTGAATTCGACATTCGCAAAACGTATGACTTTTGCATATACAGGCGCTAGAAATCAGCCGCAACGAGTTCAATTACAACATTTTGCCGAGCAATTGAAACTGTTTTCAAAATCGAAGTTCGCACCCGAACTGAAAAACTGGGAAGATGCTTTTAATCAACTTAAAACGCTGATAATCACGCTTCCTGTGGCAAAACGCAAGGTGATTTTCTTTGACGAGATGCCTTGGATAGACACTCACAAAAGCAGTTTTGTTGCGGCGCTTGAATACTTCTGGAACTCGTGGGCGGCACAACGCACCGACATTATGTTTGTGGCCTGCGGCTCGGCAACGTCGTGGATGGTGGACAAACTCATTGAAAACAAGGGCGGTCTGCACAACCGCATTACCGCGCAGATATATTTGCGCCCCTTCACGCTTGGCGAGTGCGAGCAGATGCTTCACGCAAATGGCTGTCTATGGGACAGATACACCATTGTTCAATGCTATATGACTTTTGGCGGCGTGCCATTCTATTTAAGCCTTTTGAAGCCCGACGAGAGCCTTGCGCAGAACATTAACCGTTTGTTTTTCGAGAAGAATGCAGTGATGAAAAACGAGTTCGATGAACTTTTCAACGCCCTTTTCAATCAGGCTGATAAATATATTGAGGTTGTTTCGGCTCTCGCTCAAAAGCGTGAAGGCTTGCAACGTGCTGAAATCATTGCCGAAACGTCGTTTTCGGGGGGCGGCCTGTCAAAGGTTCTCGATAATCTTGAACGTTGCGATTTTATAACGTCGTACTCGAAATTCAAGAGCACAAGCAGAAATTCATTTTACAGAATATCAGATAATTATCTACTTTTTTACTTCAAATTTGTGCGTGGCAACAACTCGAAGGACAACCTTTATTGGACTAACAATCTTTCGTCGCAAACAGTGGTTGCCTGGCAGGGATTCAGTTTTGAGACAGTTTGTATTCAGCACCTTGCACAAATAAAAATGAAGTTGGGAATCAGCGGAATAGCCACCAATTCCTGCTCGTGGCGGAAGGCTGGCACCACCGCTTCGCAAGGCATTCAAATTGATTTGCTTATCGACCGCGCCGACCGCATTATCAATGTTTGCGAAATAAAATTCTCGCAGACACCTTATTCAATATCAAAGGATTACGAGGCTAATCTCAGAATGAAAATGGCCTATTTCATTGAGGAAACCAAAACGCACAAACCACTTTCCCTGACAATGATTACAACCTACGGCGTTCTGCCTGGCGTTCACTCGGGAATTGTTAATAATGAGGTGGTTATGGACGATTTGTTTGCCGATTAGAAAATTATTACCCGTCCATAACTCGAAAAAATATTGAGTTGTGGATGGGAAATCCCGATTTATTTGGGTATCAATGGTTAGGATTTGCTGTTTAGAAGATTGAAATCTTGTGGTCGAAAATTTCGACCACATAAAAATAAAACAAGTAAGGCTACCAAATATGATAGCCTTACATTGCAAATTGTCAATTATTTAATTCAAATTCAATTCACAATCACACGTTTCACCACATTACCCACCTTTACAATATAAACACCTGCGCCATTCACATTGATTTTTGCATTTTCTCCAGTTGTTTTTGCCACAAGGTTGCCCATTGAGTTATAAACTCGAATCTTATCTGTTGCATTTTCTATAACAATGGAATTTTCATAAGCGTAAACATTTAATAATGTTGCTAACTCATCTTCAACTGCGGTACCTAAATTGGCAGGATTGTCTTCGATGACAATACTTTTATATTCATAAGTTTCTTTCTGTGATTCTTTCCAGCCATTGTTCCAATTATAAATAATAAGTTGCGTCTGATTACCATTGCCATCATAACTATAATTGATTTTTGAGAAGTTTTCCCAATCGTTGCTTCTCCATATATATCCAACACATTGAGTCATATAACCATTTTCTCCATATTCATATATGGATTTTGTATATGCAGTCCATCCCTTGTCCCAAGAATAATTAATATCTTGCGTCATATTTCCATTGCTATCATAACTATAGGAATCCTTTTGGTCCTCTTTCCAACCATTGTTCCATCCAAACATTATTCTTTGTGTCGCATTACCATCGCTGTTGTATTCATAGTTTAATTTCATGAATTTTTCCCAATCGTTGTTTCTCCATGTATATCCAACACATTGAGTCATATAACCATTTTCCCCATATTCATAAGTGGATTTTGTGAATTCTTTCCATCCATCGTTCCAAGAATAACAAATATCTTGCGTCTGATTTCCATTGTTATCATACATATAGGAATATTTTTGGGACTCTTTCCAACCATTGTTCCAAATATAAAAAATACGTTGCGTCTGATTACCATTGTTATCATATTCATAAGTGGATTTTGTGGAATTTTCCCAATCATTGTTTTTCCACACATAACTTGCGCTTGTATTAATAACCCAAATCGTTTTTGCAGAACTAAACAATGAAGAACAAATAAATAAGAATGTTATAATCTTTCTCATAATAATAAATTTTATAATGTTAATAATCAATAAAATTCACAAGTATGCGTTTTGGTTGGATTGGGTTTGCGCTATATAAAATGTGAGCGCGAACTCTAGTCGTTTCTTTGGTTTCCAAAGGATTTAACTGGACTACCTTACGCATCCAAATATACCGAAAGAGCCCGCGCTTAACGCGAGCATTTTGGCCTTTTCTTTGGATGCGTAAATTGTTTCTAAAAAATGTCCAGTTTTTTTGGAAACCAAATAATAAAGCAAAACGCTATAAATCAAAATGTCTTTAAATGCGCATCAAAAATGCGCTTGTTCATCATAAGCAATTCGTTTTTAATTATTCATTGTGTCAAATGTAGGAAAAAACTTTATTGGAGAATGGATTTTTGTTGAATTATAAATGAGGAGTGCTGTAAGTTGTTAACAATCTATAGTTGGCTTCGGAAAATGTCAAAGGGATTTGGGTATATTTGCTTAATAGTTTGGAAATTCCAATGCAATTGTATGATTGTTCTTTTGTTGCAGGTAAGGTTTGAAATAATAAAACTTATATATTATGGCATTTTATTTAGAAAAAGCAATTTTTGTCAATCGTGCGCCTTTTGAACACATAGAACTTGAGTTTAAAGGAAAATGTGTTAATGTGTTATCTGCAGTTAATGGGCGAGGTAAAACAACAATTCTTTCACATATAGTGGATGCGTTCTATGAACTTGCTCGCACTAATTTTGAAAACGAGTTTGCGGATAAACTAACCCAATATTATAGGGTGTCAAGTTCTGTTTTTAACATAAATATGGGCGCACCTTCATTTGTGTATTTGAGATTTATAAAAGATTCTGAAATTTGGGATTACGTTGATATCAGAAATAAATGTACAGAATATGAGTATGATGCTCATATTACTTTAAATGATAAGATTCCTTTTATTGAACTATCACGAAAATTAAATGATAGTGGTAATATTAAAAAGTGGTGTAGGCTTGCTCAAAAAGAACAAGTGGTTAATTTGTTCAACACAAATCTTTTAACATATTTCCCATCATATCGCTATGAGGAACCTGGATTCTTGAATTCTTCGTATTCTTTTAAAATTGAACATAAAATTGATACAGGATTCTCTGGTTATCTTCCTAATCGGATTGAAGTGTATTGTCGCTTTAAAGAATTGGCAAATTGGCTTATAGATGTTTTTTTAGACAATGTTCAACAAATACAAAAGATGAACATTTTATCAAATAAGTTAAGACAATATATACATACAGAAAATGGTAAGCCGATTATAGAGAATAATCCAATAACGGGGAAATTAATGCAAGAGATAATAGAGATAAACAATTATCCCCAACAAAATATTGTTTCTAATATAAATCTAATTTTTTCCAATGCTCTTTCTTCAAAATTTCCACAAAAAAGTTTGGCTTTAAGTGTTGGCGAAAGATTTATGGGTGGAACACGAATTAACGTCGTTGATGCCATAAATAATTCTGTCGTATATCCCAGCATATTTAATATGTCATCAGGAGAAAAGGCTATTATTTCACTTTTTGTGGAAATAATTCATCAGATGGATAATTTGCATATACAATTATCAAACATAACTGGCGTAGTATTAATTGACGAAATTGAGAAAAATTTGCATATAAAAATGCAATATGAAGTATTGCCAAAACTGTTTGAGTTGTTTCCCAACATTCAATTTATAATCAGTTCCCACTCTCCATTTTTAAATATGGGGCTTGCTGAGGTAGCGATGGATAGAACACAAATTATCGATTTGGATAATAACGGAATGGTATGCGAACCAACAAATAATGATTTATACAAAGATGTGTATAATATGATGGTGAATGAAAATCAGCGGTTCTACTCTATTTATCAAAATCTTCAAAATGAATTAATCAATTATACCAAACCGATTGTTATCACAGAGGGCAAAACTGATATTATTCACATATTAAAGGCTAAAGAAAAATTAGGTGTTACAACAGACTTTTTGACCATCCAAGACAACAATCAACCTGTTGGCGATTCTGATTTACAAAAGTTATTAGAACAGTTATGTAAGGTAAAACGAAGTAATAAAATTATTGCAATTTTTGATAGAGATATCCAAAAAACGATTCAATATATGGATGACAATGGTGTGGGATATAAGGCTTTTGGCAACAACGTCTATGGATTTTGTATTTCAGCACCGCAGTCAAGAATAGAGAAGGGGCAAAATGAAATTTCAATTGAATATTTATACTCTGATGATGAGATTCATACAAGATTGCCCAATGGATGTCAATTGTTTTTCGGAGATGAATTTTCGGAAAAAACAGGTAGACATATCAATGATAAAAATCTTTCATTAGCAAATCAATCCGAAAGAGGCAAACGTAAAATTGTAGAAAGCAATGGCGGGCAGGCGGTATATGACCTTAATGAGAACAATATTTTGGCTAAAAAATCCGATTTTGCAGATGCTATTAAAAACGATATTATAACTATATCTCAAGAAAGTTGGAATAATTTCAGGCATATATTCGAAAAAATAAATACTATAATAAACTTGTGATTTTTACCAATTTAAGTTTACCTAATGAACGAAATCCAATTCATACTATACCAGTTGCCAGATGAGGAAGGCAAGGTGCAGGTGGTTATTAAAGATGAAACAATTTGGGCTACACAGAAGGCTATGGCTCAATTGTTTGATTGTTCTACTGACAATATCGGACTTCATTTGAAAAACATTTTTTCTTCAAATGAATTAAGCAAGGATTCAGTTACCGAGAAAATCTCGGCAACTGCCGCCGATGGTAAAAACTATCTTACAACTTTTTATTCACTCGATGCCGTTATTGCTGTCGGCTACCGCGTGTCGTCGGCGCGGGCAACCAAATTCCGTATTTGGGCCACAAAAATTCTTAACGAATTTATCAGAAAGGGTTTTGTGCTGGACGATAACAGGTTGAAACAGGGTGAGCAGATTTTCGGGAAAGATTATTTTCACGAATTGCTGGAAAGAGTCCGTTCAATCCGCGCAAGCGAACGACGTATTTGGCAGCAAATCACCGATATTTATGCCGAATGTAGTATAGATTATGACAAGAACGCACCAACCACACGCGACTTCTACGCGATGATTCAAAACCGCTTCCATTATGCCATTACGGGGCAAACTGCGGCAGAAATAATCTACACAAAAGCCGACCACCAGAAAACCAATATGGGGCTGACAACGTGGAAGAACGCACCCGATGGCCGTATACTGAAATCGGATGTTACAATAGCCAAAAACTATTTGTCGGAAACAGAGATAAAAAGGCTTGAACGTGCAGTTTCTGGTTTCTTTGACTACATTGAGGACTTGATTGAAAACGAGAACACATTTAATATGTCGCAGTTTTCAGAGAGCGTGAACGCCTTTCTGGCCTTCCGAAAATTCAAAATTCTGCCAAACAAAGGCTTGATTTCAAAGGAAGAGGCCGATGCCAAAGCCGAAAAGGAATACGATATTTTCAACAAAACACAACCTATCATATCAGATTTCGACAAGGAAATCAAACGGCTTAAAGGAGAATAATTTTTACAAGTTAGCGAGCAATCTTTCCCCCCAACTACGCACATTTCCCCCGTCCAATAAGTATAAAATCGTATTTTGCGTATAAACCTATTAAATAGATAGGTTAATACGGATAATCTCTCTAATTTTGCGGCAAAATATGATTTTGAGATATGAAAACGCATTTACAAGAACTTGAGGCAGAGTCGATTTACATTCTTCGTGAGGTGGCGGCGCAGTTTCAGCGGCCCGCAATTCTCTTCTCGGGTGGAAAAGACTCGATTGTGGTTACTCACCTGGCTTACAAGGCTTTCTATCCTGCACGGCTGCCGTTTCCGCTGGTGCATATCGACACGGGACACAATTTCCGCGAGACGCTCGAATACCGCGACGCGCTGGTGCAGCGCCTAGGCGCCGAACTGATTGTGGGCTCGGTTCAGGAATCGATTGACACTGGCCGAGTGAAAGAGGAAACG
The DNA here is from genome assembly GCA_017650325.1 of Salinivirgaceae bacterium. GTDB lineage: Bacteria > Bacteroidota > Bacteroidia > Bacteroidales > SZUA-534 > RUG13583. The sequence goes on from JAGCFC010000029.1 coordinate 7,370, forward strand.
GGCTTCAATGCAAGTCGTAACGCACTGCAAACCACCACTTTGCTCGACACTATCGAACGCCATAAATTCGATGCCTGCATTGGTGGCGCACGCCGCGACGAGGAAAAGGCACGCGCCAAAGAGCGCATTTTCTCGCACCGCGACGATTTCGGGCAGTGGAACCCAAAAAATCAGCGGCCCGAATTGTGGAATATCTTCAACGGACGCAAGAATATGGGCGAGCATTTCCGTGTGTTCCCAATCAGCAACTGGACCGAGATGGACGTCTGGCAGTACATTCTTCAGGAAAAAATCGAACTGCCGTCGCTTTACTACACTCACAAACGCAAAGTGTTTCAGCGAGATGGGCAGTGGCTTGCCGCCGAAGACTGCATTCGGCGCCGCCCCGAGGAAGTGGTGGTTGAGAAGGAAGTGCGCTGCCGCACCATTGGCGATATAACTTGCACAGGATTAACACTTTCCAAGGCTCACTCGCTCGAGGATATTGTTGCCGAGATTGCTGCAACCCGCGTCACCGAACGTGGCGGCCGCGCCGACGACAAACGAAGCGAAACGGCGATGGAAGACCGCAAGAAGCAAGGATACTTCTAAATATAGAATTACGAATTTAGAATTCAGAATAAATGGGTTGAGTTAAGCGAAATCAAACTTTACTCTTTACACATTAAACATTACACAAGAATGAACAACGGATATTTGGATATGCAATTGTTGCGGTTCACAACCGCGGGCAGTGTCGACGACGGGAAAAGCACGCTGATTGGCAGACTGTTGTACGATAGCAAATCGATTTTTGAGGACCAAATGGAAGCGGTTGAAACGGCGTCGAAAAGCCGTGGAAACGAGGAAGTTAACCTTGCCTTGCTAACTGACGGACTTCGCGCCGAACGCGAGCAGGGAATCACCATAGATGTGGCGTACCGCTATTTTGCAACGCCGAAGCGCAAATTCATTATCGCCGACACCCCTGGACACATTGAGTACACGCGGAATATGGTCACGGGCGCTTCCACGGCCGATTTGGCGGTGATTCTGGTCGATGCGCGGCACGGAATTATGGAACAGACAATCCGACACTCGTATGTGGCTGCATTGCTGGCTATCAAGCAGATAGTGGTGTGCGTGAACAAGATGGATTTGGTTGGTTTTTCGGAAGATGTGTTCACCAAAATTGTTGCCGATTACAAGAAAATGTCGGCGCACCTGCCCATTGGCAAGGTCGATTTTATCCCGATTTCGGCAAAGTTGGGCGACAATGTTGTGAATCCGTCGGCCAATATGCCGTGGTACAGCGGCAAACCGCTTCTTGAGTTTTTGGAAACTGTTGAGATTCAAGACGATAATAAAGACTCGTTTCGTATGCCCGTTCAGTATGTCATTCGCCCGATTTCGGAAAAATATGCCGATTTCCGTGGTTACGCTGGCCGCGTGGCAAGCGGAAAAATTACTGTGGGTGAGAATGTTACGGTGCTGCCTTCGGGACAAAAATCGACGGTTTCGTCAATCTGGCTGGCCGACAAGCAGTTGCAGGAAGCAACGGCTGGTGATTCGGTAACTATCTGTCTGTCAAACGATATCGACATTAGCCGCGGCGATGTGCTCTGTCTCGACAACGGGCAGATTCCGCAGGTTGGGCAGGCCGTGTCGATGGACATTTGCTGGTTCCGCGAGACACCGCTGCAAATC
>JAGCFC010000192.1 GCA_017650325.1 Salinivirgaceae bacterium
ATGTCGCCGCGGCGTGAAATCACTCCGGCTTCAAACATCATAGCTTCGGCCAGAGTGGTTTTCCCAGAGCCGGCCGCACCAATTAACGAGAGATTCTTAATCTCATTAGGTTGATACACTTTCATAATAAAATGTGGTATATAGTTTAAAAAAGTACGTGGATTCGTGTATCACGAACAAGGCTAAAGTTATAGCAATTTTTTTTGAATGCCGACAGTTTTTGCAAAAAAAAATTTATATCCGCCCCAAGAAACCAAATCTGACCGAAAAATTGTGTTCCGTTTGGATCGAAAATCCGAATCTGAAAACGCCAATTTTTTGCAAAAAACAGGTCGGTTTTGGCAAATTTTCGCCGTTCGTTAAGTCAACCCCGCCGTTCGTTAAGTCGTCCTTGTTTTTTTAAACCGACTTGCAGACTTTTGAATCGGTTTTTCAAAAACACTATTTCAAAGTTGAAGATTGAAATCTTGAAAAACTGAAAAAAATGAAAACGAAAATTAAAAACGAGTAGTTATGGAAACGAAAATTGAAATGAAATCGACACGAGTTTTTATCGGCCTGTTTGTAGGCTCGTTGCTGACACTAACAGTTATATGCTGCGCAATGTCGGCGATGATGTGACTTTTAAAAGTTATAAGTTGTAAGTTTTAGAAGATTTAAGTACAGAAACACAATTTTTATTAATATTTTAAAATTCAAGTTATTATGAGGAAGTTTAGACATTTTTTATTGGCAACGGCAGTGGTGCTCTGCAGCACGTTGACTACGTGGGCGGCCTACGACGGCACGCCTGATGCGCCAAAGCAGATTAGCGGCAATTATGCTCATTATGGCCTTTCTGCCAGTTATGATGGCTACTATATTATCTCAACAGCCGAAGAACTTTACGGCTTTGCCGAATTGGTTAATGGCGGAACAAATACTGCTAAAGCTGTCCTGACAGCCGACATTGTTGTGAATGAAAACGTACTGAACGACGATGGCACACTCAATGGCACGCCAACTTACAGTTGGACACCGATTGGAACATACAGCAAAAAATTTACAGGCACATTCGATGGCTGCGGACACACTATCAGCGGATTGTATTTTAATAATACAACTAACAGCAACTACCCCGATGGAGGAAATTATGTTGGTCTGACAGGCTTTGCCTATTTCGCGAAGATAACGGATGTCGGAGTTATTGATTCATATATTAGCGGTTATCAGTATGTCGGCAGCATTTGCGGTGATGGTAATTCGTCAACCACAACCAACTGCTACAACACAGGAACGGTTTCGGGTTCAAATTATGTAGGCGGCCTTTGCGGTGAATATGGCACCCTAACCAACTGCTACAACACGGGAACAGTTTTGGGTAATAGTTTTGTTGGCGGCATTTGCGGTTATATTTGCCTCATAACCAACTGCTACAACACAGGAACGGTTTCGTGTACTGGTGTTTATGTCGGCGGCATTTGCGGTGTCAATGGCATCATAACCAACTGCTACAACACAGGAACGGTTTCGTGTAATACTCTTGCTGGCGGCATTTGCGGAGATGGTGGCACCCTAACCAGCTGCTTCAACACAGGAGAGGTTAAGGGTCGTTATCCTATCGGTGGAATTTGCGCTAGTGAAGGCAAACAAACCGACTACTGCTACTATTTGGAAGGCTGCGGCAGTCAAAACACTTTTGGTGTTTCTGCTACAGCCGAAGAGTTTGCAAGCGGAAAAATAACCTACCTTCTCAATGGTAGCAAAAGCGTAGGCGACCTCGCGTGGTATCAGGCCATTGGTACAGACGCACTGCCTGTTTGGAACAAAAACCATGGCGTGGTATATGCAACACAGCCGTGCATAAGCGTATTCAGCAATGTGAACAGTAGTGCTCGTAAAGAACATCCGTCGATGGATGCGACTGGGCACTGCACAGATTGTGGAAAATCCTTGGTTCAAGGCACTTTAGTGACCGACAACAACTACAGCGGTTTGAATCTTACAGCCGATTTCGTGGGCTACTACGCTATCAGCAATTCAGCCGACCTATATTGGTTTGCCAATGAAGTGAACAACGGCAAACCAAATTTAAAGGCCGTCTTGACAGCTGACATTGTTGTGAATGAAAACGTACTGAACGACGATGGCACTCTCAACGGCACACCAACTTACAGTTGGACACCGATTGGAACTTCTGATTATAAATATGCAGGCACATTCGACGGCAACGGACATACTATAAGCGGACTGTGTTTAAATTATGATAGAGGATATTATGTAGGTTTGATAGGCTATGCCAATGAAGCTACGATAAAGAACGTCGGGCTTATTGATTCATATATTAGTGGTTATGAGCATGTCGGCGGCATTTGCGGGCATGGTTCAAATACAAATACAAACATAATCAACTGCTTCAACACAGGAACGGTTTTTGGTTCGACTTATGGCAGCAGGATTGGTGGCATATGCGGTGAATCTGGCACCCTGACCAACTGCTACAACACAGGAATGGTTTCGGGACCTTCCGTTGTTGGCGGCATTTGCGGCATAGAAGGTGTTCAAAACAACTGCTACAATATGGGAACAGTTTCGGCTTCTTATGCCGGCGGTATTTGTGGTGAATATGGCACCCAAATCAACTGCCACAACGCAGGAACGGTTTCGGGTTATAGATATGTTGGCGGCATTTGCGGCAATGGTAGTGGTGGTAGCCAAACCAACTGCCACAACACAGGAACGGTTTCGGGTACTCAAGTTGTCGGCGGCATTTGTGGCTCCGCTGGCACCCAAAACAACTGCTACAACACAGGAACGGTTTCGGGTTCTTACTTTGCCGGCGGCATTTGCGGTGAATCTGGCACCCTAACCAACTGCTACAACACGGGAACGATTTCTGGTTATCTGTCTGTTGGCGGCATTTGCGGCAGTGGTAGTGATGGTAGCCAAACCAACTGCTACTATTTGGCAGGCTGCGCCACTGACGGCAATAGCGTGGTACAATATGGCGTTGGCAATGCAACATCGGGGCAATCAACCGCCGATATAGAAGGCAAAACCAAATCGGCCACAATCGAAGAGTTTGCAAATGGAAAAATCGCTTACTTGCTGAATGGCAGCACATTCGAGGTTACTACATGGCGACAGACATTGTTTGCCGACGCTTCGCCAGTACTCGATGCAACCCACGATGCTGTTATAGGCTACATTGATGAGGGTAAGAAAATTGTAACAGTCTATGGCAATGTTGTTCTTACCACCGACTACACCATTGCCAAAGGCAAAACACTCTCCATATCAGAAGGCGCGTCGCTCACCACAACTGGCGAAGCCATAATAACAAATAACGGCACTCTGCTTGTTGCTGGCGAAATTTCGGGCAACGATTTGGCTGGCGAGGGCAGTTTCTACTATGCCTTGCTTGCAGATGCCGATATTACCTTAAACACAACAAGTTACACCTACAAAGGCACGGCCTATAAGATTGGCAATGGGCTTGATATTACATACGCCACGCACACGTTATGCGGCAAGAATTTCGATTATAACGGCAAGCCTACAGTGACATACGATGCCAACACCAATGCTGGCACGGCAACCGTAACATGGAACGGCACAATCAGCCGCACGTTCACAATCACTGCAAAGGAGATAGCACTTGTTTGGGAAAACACAGTCTTAACTTACAATGGTTCAGCGCAAAAGCCAACTGCCACGGTCGATGGACTGATTGGCAACGATGAGTGCACAGTAACCGTCACAGGCGCACAAACCAACGTTGGAACAGACTACACCGCCACCGCTTCGGCATTGAGCAACAGCAACTATGCACTGCCCGAAGATGTTACAGCTACATTCGTAATCAACAAGGGCGTGCCCGTCTACACCGCACCTGAAAATCTGGCAATTTTGTGCAATCAGACATTGGCCGATGTAGTGTTGCCCGAAGGTTTCGCTTTCGTGAATGTTGGCGCAGAATTAGTTATTGGCGAGAACATCGCGACTGTGACATTCACGCCCAAAGATGTTGATAATTACAATGTTGTGGAAGGCATAGAAGTGAAAGTCACCAAGGCACACGATGTAGCCACAGACGCTGCTGTTGCCGCAACCTGCACCGAAACGGGTTTGACCGAAGGTTCGCACTGCTCGGTTTGTGAAGTTGTTTTTGTGGCGCAAACAGAAACTCCAGCCGCCGGCCATACAATTGTTGTTGATGAAGCTGTTGCTGCCACAGCTACAACTGATGGTTTGACCGAAGGCTCGCACTGCTCAGTTTGCCACGAAACAATTGTGGCACAAGAGGTTATTCCTGCTTTGGGCGGCCAGGGTGGAACCGCAGTGGCTGACGAAGCTGCCACAGCTGTCAGCATCTATGCATACCAGAACATAATTATAGTTGAGGCAGCCGACGCTATTGAAGGCGAAATAGCAGTGTTCGATGCCAATGGTCGCATGGTGGCAAAAGAGTTTGCCGCCGGCAACCGCACCGAGATAATAATGCAGCGCGAGGGTTTGTATATTATTCGTGTTGGTGGCCAGTCGAAGCGAGTGATTATTTATTAAATTTGCAGCAAAAACAAAGAGGTATGCAACGCCTCAGTTTTAAACGATAACGCTGATGCAGAAAGAATTAGCGTAATTTTTCTCATGATTGGGGTCCGGGGCGAAAGTCCCGGACTTTTTTGTTTAATGCCAGTTGTCGGTTGTTTGTAAACGCTTGCAGCGCTTCAACCATTTTTGGTTTCTCTGTTTACTGCCAAAGTCCAGCTGAGCACAATATCCTGCACCTTGTCGGTGTACTCCTCAATCGAGCGGCATTTTTTCACTGTTTTGAATGCCCTGTGCGCGTCATCGAACATTTGCGACCAATATTCCCAGTAGGTTGTCATTTTTTGCAGGAAATGCCCTGCGCCTTGCAGCCGGTCGAGCTGGCGTTCGGCAATGGAGCCAACAAAGTTCATCATTTGGCTGCGGCGGGTGTAGCCGTTCAGCGTATGGCCTTTGATTTCGAGCGCCAGAAACGGATTGCAGAGCAGTCCGCGGCCAATCATCAGGTGGGTGACAGAAGTGTTGTTTGCGAGCAGATTTTGGGCCTGCTCGGCAGTACAGATGTCGCCGTTGTATGCCACCGGGTGTGCCGATTTTGCGACAATTTCGGGCAAAACGCTGCGGTCAGCCACGCCGTTGTACATCTGCTTGCCAATCCGCGGATGGACAATTATCTCTTTAATATTGTGACGGTTGAGAACGTCAAGCACTGGCCAGACCTCGTCGGGAGAGAGGTATCCCAGCCGCATCTTTACCGACAGGCCTGTTTTGCATCGTGCATCAACTTCGGTGAGTATGCTGTCGATGGTTTCGGGATAGGGTAGCAGGCCGGCTCCTAAACGCCGTTTGGCAACCATTGGGAAGGGGCATCCCAGATTCCAGTTAAGCTCGGTGTAACCCAGTTGCGCAACCATGTCTGCCACAAGCAGAAGCTCGTCGGCGTTGTTGGTTAGCACCTGCGGCACAACGGCCATTCCGCTGTTTGCATCGGGTGCTATATCGGCAAGGCTTTTAGGCTTTATCACACCGTTCTCAACACGGATATATGGCGCGTAAAAAACGTCAACCCCGCCAATATGGCTAAGGGTTGAACGATATATCTGGTCGGAAAACCCCTGCATCGGGGCTAGTGATAGTTTCATCAATGCCGTTTCGACAGTTTCTTAATCACCCAGCGCAGACCGTCGGCAACGAGCAGCAGGTAGAGGAACCCGTTCATTATCCACATTACAACAATGTTGAACCAGAACGTGTCGATTTTAAGGCTTCCAATCTGCTTGTATGGAGCGTAGAAGTGTGCGCGGCCAAAGTGGCTGTCAGGCTCTTTGTAGATCGGGTCTGACACTTGAATGAAGTAGTCGCCCATGTCGTGGATTTTCTCAATCTCGATGCGGTTCAGAACAAAGTTCGACAACGCGTCGTTGGTGTAGTTTTTCTTCAACTCCACAAGAGCCTTGTTGCCGCCCAATTCTTCGGCCAGATTGCTGATTTCGCGGTCCAGAACCGAAATGGCCTTGTTCTGCTTCTGTTGGTAAAGCTTGGCCGTTTTCTCCAAAAATTCCGACAACTCTTCCTGCAACTCATCATTGTATTTGTCGGGGGTGAGCAGGTCAACCTTGTCAAACTGCTGATTAGGTGTGCGCTTGTTGATTTTTGTAACCTCAGTGTGCAGCAAGCCGATAATCTGATTGCGCAGTTGCTCGTCGGCATTGGCCAGCTTGGCAATCTTGCTGTTGAGTGCCGGAACCAGATACGAGCCTACATATGCAGCCTCGCTCTTCTTTTGCTCAATCAGGAAGAAGTTCTTCTGATATTCGTTGTCGCAGAACTGCTTGACGGCAATGGCCTCGTAAGCCCAGCGCGACGGCATCAGGTCGCCAATCGGAGGCACAACCTCGTATGAGCTGATGGTCTTGTTCAGTTTGTCGAACTTCACCATTGTACCACTGAAAAGCAGCTGTGGCACAATCAGGAACGGAATCAGGATGTAGATGGTCACAACCGAATCGAGCGAGGCTGAAATGTTCAGTCCAATCATATTCGAAACGCACGATGCGGAGAACAGTATCAGCCAATGGGCAAGTGTCATGCCGTGGATTTCCATTATGGCATTGCCGATGAGCACGAACGACAAAGTTTGGATGGCCGAAATGACAAACAGAACGGCAATCTTGCTGTTCAGGTAGCTCACGTGGCTCAGGTTCAGGAACGACTCGCGTTTCAGCAGCTGCCGGTCGCGGATAATCTCTTCCGCACTCACGGTCAAGCCGATGAATATTGCAACCACAACGCCCATAAACAGGTAGATTGGCAGGTTCTCGTTGGCGCTGAACACAAAAATGTTCGGATTGCCGCCCTCGCCGGCAATGTACTTGGTAAAGTATGCCAGAATGAGTGCCAGAACCGGCGCCTCAAGGAAGTTGATGAGCATATACTGGCGGTTGGCCAGCTTCGACAGGATGTTGCGCTCGCAGAAGATGCGGAACTGCTTGAACATTCCCGGAATGTTGAAGTTGTTTTTCGGCAAATCCTGTTTCTCGGTGTCGAATTTTATCTTCGATTTTGAGTGCTCCTCATACATTTTTGCCCACTCCTCAGGCGATGTCTTGCGCTTGTGGGTGGTGCGGCCGTACTCGTCAACCACCTTCGACTCCAGAATCTGAAGCACCTGCTCAGGATTGATGTTGCCGCAATGGTAACATTCACTCTCTGTGGCATTTACGTGGTTGCTCATGGTCTTGAAGTAAACCACCGAGTCAACTGGGTTGCCGTAGTAAACCAGATAGCCGCCCTTGTCCATAATGAGCAGCTTGTCGAACATCTTGAAGATGACCGACGACGGCTGGTGGATGTTGAC
>JAGCFC010000193.1 GCA_017650325.1 Salinivirgaceae bacterium
CCCAACTGAATGTAGAGCGCAGCCGTTGCGGGGTCCACCACCGAGCCCACGCCCATTGCCATTTCGGGGCAAGCCGTAGCGCACCATTTGTTCACTTCGGCAAACACTTCGTGTGCGTAATCGCCGCGGTTGGTGAATTCGAATACCCGCGCACCGCCTTTGTAGCAAGCCAGAACCACCTGTTTAACTTTCTCAACGTCAGCATTGTAGTACAATGGCACAATGCCAGTCGAAAGCATTGTGTTTAGAACGTCTAAACGTTTGAATCTACTCATATCTTTGATTTTTAAATTGTTATCTTGAAACGCGACCTGACGCATCCCCCGACATAAGTTTCTCAACTTCCTGAACACTCACGCGGTTGTAATCGCCATAAATTGTGTGTTTCAGGCACGATGTGGCAACTGCGAAGTTCAGCGCCTTTTGGTCGTCACCAATATAGGTTTGTAGGCCGTAGATGAGGCCGCCCATAAACGAGTCGCCGCCACCAACGCGGTCGACAATGTGAGTTATCTGATATTCAGGCGATTTGAACAATGTTTTGCCGTCGTACAACACACCCGCCCAGTTGTTATGGTTTGCGTTGATTGAACTGCGAAGCGTGGTGATAACCTTTTTCGCGTTCGGGAAGCGTTTCATAATCTGTTGCGATACTGACAGATAGGCTTCTGCAACCACCTTGCCGCCTTCGATGTTCACGCCTTCGGGTTTGATGAGAAGGGCTTTTTCAGCGTCTTCTTCGTTGCCCAGAATCACGTCGCAATATTCTACCAACGAGGGCATTACTTCGTCGGCACGTTTGCCGTACTTCCAAAGGTTCTTGCGGTAGTTGAGGTCGCACGAGATGGTGATTCCCATTTCTTTAGCCACTTTCAGTGCTTCAAGGCAGACGTCGGCCGCACCTTGCGAAATGGCAGGCGTGATGCCCGTCCAGTGGAACCAGCCAGCGCCGTCGAACACCTTTTTCCAGTCAATCATACCCGTTTTGATTTCGGACACTGCCGAATGAGCGCGGTCGTAAATCACCTTCGACGCACGGCTAACTGCGCCAGTTTCAAGGTAATAGATACCAATGCGGTCACCGCCGAAAACCACGTCGTTTACGTCAACGCCCAGACCGCGAAGTTCGCGCAGGCAGGCTGCGGCAATGTCGTTTTGCGGCAACCGAGTGACGAAACTCACAGGTATTCCGTAGTTTGCAAGCGAAACAGCCACGTTGGCTTCACCGCCGCCGAATGTGGCGTTGAAACTATTCGATTGCAAAAATCTTTCATAACCAGGGGCGGCGAGCCGTAGCATTATCTCGCCAAATGTTACTGTCTTTTTCATTTTCGATTTTTGATTTAAAGTTGAACACAGATTACACTGATTCAACAGATTATCACAGATTTAATTGACTTATAATTTTATTACAATTTTAGTCTTTTTGATGAATACTTATGCCTTTTGCCTTTCCTAAAATTTAAAGTAGTTTTTAGCATTGCGATAGCAGATGTCGGCCACCATATTTCCCAGTAAATCAATATCGTTTGGCAGTTCGCCATTTTCGACATCGGTGCCGATAAGATTGCAGAGAATGCGGCGGAAATAGTCGTGGCGCGGGTACGACAAGAAACTGCGCGAGTCGGTGAGCATACCCACAAAGCGGCTCAATAGACCGTGGCACGATAGGCAGTTGAGTTGCTTCTCGATGCCGTCTTTTTGGTCGAGGAACCACCACGCCGAGCCCCACTGCATTTTGCCCGCCACGGTGCCGTCCTGAAAGTTGCCAATCATTGTTGCAAACACTTCATTGTCAGCAGGATTGATATTGTACAAGATGGTTTTTGCAAGTTGGTTGGTCGAGTCGAGACGGTTGAGGAACTTGCTCATACTCAAGGCTTGCGAGAAGTCGCCGATTGAGTCGAAACCCGTGTCGGGGCCGAGAGTGGTGAGCAATCGTGTGTTGTTGTTGCGGATTGGCCCTGCGTGGAATTGCTGCGCCCAGCCTTTGGCGTGAACCTGCAGCGCAAATCGGTAGAGCGCGGCCGAACGGAATTTTAATATCTCGTTGGCGGTCAAATCTTTGCCACCGCGCACTTTCGTGAATATGGCTTCGATTTCGGCGTCGGTATAATCTTCTGAATAGAGGAAATCGAGACCGAAATCGGCCAAACGGCAACCAACCGAGTGGAAATAGTCGATGCGGCGGTCGAGCGCGTCAAACAACGCTTTGAAACTGTTTATCTCGATGCCCGAAACTTCGGCCAAACTGTCGATGTAGGCGTTCCAGGCTGCGGCGTTGGTCACGTCGGCGGCCTTGTCGGGGCGCCAGGTTGGCAGAATCTTCGCAGGGCAGTCCGATGCGGCTATTTGCTTGTGATATTGCAGGTTGTCAATCGGGTCGTCGGTGGTGCAAGCCGTCTCAACGTTCATTTTCCGCAGCATTCCCCAAACGCTGAACTCGTCCGATTTGAGCATTTCCGACGTGCGGTTCCAAATCTCGTCGGCCGATTCGGGATTGAACAGCGTGTCAATGCCGAAGTAGAGTTTCAACTCGAGGTGAGTCCAGTGGTAGAGCGGGTTCCGCAGCGTGTACGGAACCGTCTGCGCCCACGCGTCGAACTTCTCGCGGTCGGTGGCGTTGCCCGTCACAAAACGTTCGTTGATGCCGTTGGCACGCATTGCCCGCCATTTGTAGTGGTCGCCCGAGAGCCAAATCTGCGCAATATTGTCAAACTTCCGATTCTCGGCTATCTGTTGCGGAATCAAATGCGAATGATAATCGATAATCGGCTGATTCTCTGCGAATTCGTGGTACAATCTACGAGCAGTGTCGGTCTTTAAAAGGAAATCGTCTGTGATGAATGTTTTCATTGTATGATTTTTTAGGCATTAGGTGCTAGGCACTAGGCACTAGAACCGAGTTGCTAATTTATATTATCCGTTTGATTATTAGTATTTTGTGTTTTGTTTTTATCAGGCTTTATTTTGTTAATCAGAGAATTAAGCATACGACCGACTTCGGTTAATTGAGAGGCTAACTTATTTGCAGTGTCGTTATCAACGTAATCGAGGCGACGGGCCAATTCAACCTGAGTTTCAAGTTCATAAGCCGAGCCCAAGGCAATCTGTAAAAATCGGCAATAGTCCAAAGTCGAATTGCGGCCATAACCTTCGGCAATATTCGATGGTATCGACACGGAACTGCGTCGCATCTGCGAAGACAGTCCATATTCTTCTTTTGGCGGGAACGTTTTCAATGCATCGTAAACCATAGTGGTTAAATCCATTGCCTTATTCCAGACTTTCAAATCTTTATATGAATTTATC
>JAGCFC010000194.1 GCA_017650325.1 Salinivirgaceae bacterium
GACTGCAAATTCACCGGCCGCCGTCTGCGTGAGCTTCTGCTCAAAATCCACAAGCATCCAATGGAGGAGCAAAAGAGCATTCTGAACAGCGAATACGAGCAGTGGCGCGGACCCGCCAGCAACCAAACCGACGATGTGGTGGTTATGGGAGTGAGGATTTGACGCAAACGAAAATAAAATTGACTATATTCGGCAAAAAAAACGATGAAACGCACTTCGATGTTGAGATATCTACTTGTCTTGCTGATAGCGGCCATTGTACTGCCACAAGCCGCCTATTCGCAAGAAGACACCGAAGAATTTGTGGATGCGAATCAAGCGGAGATTGACAGTATTTTGAACCTGATAACACCAGCGACCTCTGACAAAGAAAAGGCGGGGTACTATTACGAAGTCGCGTATATTTCAAGCAACATCGATACTGTGCTCAAATACTCCTTTTTAGGATTGGATATTTGCAAAGACACCTTACTAATCGCCTATTTCAACAGGTTTATAGGTTGGGGTTATTACTTGAACAACCAATCGGTATTGGCGTTGCCGTATGTGCAGAAAAGCAAAGATTTGTTTTCAAAAATAAACAGACTCGAACTGGCAGGTCATAATTATATGTTGCTGGCAAGAATTTACGAGGATTTAAACAAGCCCGACAGCATTAAATATTACATCGGCCTTGCTCTTGATTATGAGATTAAACAGAACGACACTTCTCAAATATCTGATTGTTATAAAGCACTTGGCGGCATTTACAGCAATAAATCACTCTACAAAGAGTCCGAACAATATTTTCGGAAAGCCATTGAACTGGATTCTTTAATTGGCGACAAATTGGAAATGGCATTATCGTATTTCCGTTTGGGCGAATTGTATTCCAATAAGTCTAATGAAAGAGTTGATAATTATTTGGCAAAAAAATATCTTGCAAAAGCCATCCGCCTGCAAGAATCGGAAAATTCAAAAGACCAATATTATTTATCTAATAAATATCTGACATATAGCCAGATTGCCGATGTGTACATTAATATTGCAGAGTACACAAACAATAATGTATATGCCGATAGCTGTTTGTATTATATCAAGAAATCGCTCGACTATTTCATAAAACAAGGGCGCACAGAAAATGCCGTGGATGGAGGATACACTTATTTCAAATATTTGAAATACTATAAAAAGTATAACGAGGCATTAGCCTTTTTGCAACGCCAGAAAAAGTATTTCGACGATAATTCATCAGCGCTAGCGTTAAGTGAATACTACGGATATCTAAAAGAGATTTACTGTTGTCTTGGCGATTATAAAAACGCCTACTCCTGCATTGAAAAAGAGCACGAGTACGAACGGCTAAACTTCAACGACAGCACAATGACGGCCCTTTCTGACATAAAGACGCAACAAGCCGTTTTGATAGAGAGAATGGACCGCGAAAAAGCCGAGGCAATACTTGTTGCCGACAAGCGCCGGATGAAGGTGGTCATTGCCTCGCTTACCGGCGGACTGATTATGGTACTTGCGGTTATTGCATTGGTTGTTAGGGTTTTGATAATCAAGCGACGTGCCAACGCCGAGCTGCTGCAAAAAAACGCTATTCTATCGGAGCAGAAAGAGGAGATTCAAGCTCAACGCGATGAGATTGAGGAACAGCGCGACGAGATTATAGCGCAACGTGACCATATTGAGGCGCAAAGTCGTGAAATTCAGGCGAGCATCAACTACGCACAACGCATCCAGCGCTCACTGCTTACTCCCGAAGACACAATAGCTAGCATCTTCCCCGACCATTTCCTGCTCTATAAACCCCGCGATGTGGTGAGCGGCGATTTCTATTGGGTGGGGCAGTTTGGCGACAACAAAGTCTGCATTGTGGCCGATTGCACAGGTCACGGCGTGCCGGGCGGATTTATGAGCATGCTTGGAATGACAAACCTCAATTATATTGTGGGTCAGGAAGTTGAACCAAGCGCTATTCTCGACAAGCTGCGAAATGCGGTAATCTCGAACTTGCGCCAAAAGCGCAGCGAGGAAAACAATCCCCAAGTACTCGACGGTATGGATGTTGCGGCCTACGTTGTGAACGAAAAGAAAATGACACTCACCTACGCTGGCGCCAACAGCCCTCTGGTGCTTATCCGTGGCAACGAAGTTCAGGTGTTAAAAGGCGACCGCATGCCGGTGGGAATTTCTATGGTTATCGCCCCGTTCAAATCTGTAACAACAGAACTGCAGAAAGGCGACTGTATTTACACTTACTCCGATGGCTTCCAAGACCAATTCGGCAACGCTTCGGACCGCAAATTTCAGAAAAGCCGTCTCCGCGACTTGCTTCTCGAAATCCACCAACGCCCCATGGTCGAACAAAAGGAAATTCTGAACATAGTGTACGAGGAGTGGCGTGGCCCCGCAGAAAACCAGACAGACGATGTGGTGATTATGGGAGTGAAGATTTGACGCGAATCATAAACCAAAACACTGTTTTTCGGCTCAAAAATGGGACACAAAATGAAATATCTTTTCGCTTTACTGGTGTTGGTTTTGTTCGCCTTGCCACAAATTACTATAGCTCAGAATGATGATGAGGAAGAAGAATTAATTGATCCCAACCAAGCAAAAATAGACAGTCTGCTGTATGCGATAAAAACTAATTCGCCCGATAGTGTAAAGGCGGTTATTTATCATAGAGTTGCCGATATAGTATGCAGTTACAGCTCTAAACTCAAATATGCAGTTCTCTCGCTTGAGAATTGTAGCGAGTCGGATTTGCAGTTAATTGCAAACAATTACAGAATAATCGGATTGGCCTACTATATGTGCGATGAAAGCGAAAAGGCATTGCCATACAATTATAAAGCCGCAGAATTATACAGAAAACTTGCAATGCCAGCCAAAGAAGCATTGACATACAATGGCATAGGCAATTGCTATGAGGATTTGAATATTGTAGACAGCATTTTTTACTTCTACAACAAAGCCATGAAAATATTCTCTGATATTAAGGATACATCCAACATCTCATACACGTATTGCCTGATGGGGCGCATTTTTTACAACATGGATTTAATTGTCAATGCTGAAGAAACATACCAACAGGCCTTGCATTATGCCTCACTTGCCAACGACACATTGGAAATGGCGGCATGCTACAATTTTTTGGCAATTATAATATCAAAGCAGTCCGACACTTCTGTTGTTGCAACCATAAATTATTATAAAAAAGCCGTCAGCCTGTTCGAATCAATAAATACCAGCGAAGTCTATTACTTGAATATTAAAAATGAATCCTATTCATCGCTTGCCGAATCATATATTAAGGCGGCTAAATTGACGGGTAATAATAAATATGCCGATAGTTGTTATATGTATATAAAAAAGGTGGGCAATTTTTATTTGACACAAGGCCAATTAAGTGATTACGTTAATGACCGCTATAATTATGTCGAATACCTTTTGTTTCATGAAAGATACCGCGATGCACTTGCCGAATTGCTGCGATTAAGACAATATGTAAAAGAGGAGACTTCTTTAACCAATATAAAAGATTATCATTTTAAAATATATGAGGTTTATTCGCTTCTTGGCGATTACAAAAACGCACTCAAACATTTTGTAACCTACGATAGTTGCAGGTTTTCTCTACTTAATGACAATACATTGAACTCTCTAAAAAACGCCGAGGTGGAGCGCACTCGGATGCTTGAAGAGCTAAAACTTGAAAACGCCGAAAAACTTCATGCTTCCGAGAAACGTCGGATGCACGTCACAATTATTTCGCTTTGGGTTGGACTGGGTTTGGTGTTGGTTGTCATTGGTTTGGTTATAAGAGTTTTGGTAATAAAAAAACGAGCGAATGACGAACTTTCTGCTAAAAACGCGCTCTTGTCTGAGCAGAAGGAAGAGATTGAAAGCCAGCATGATACCATAAAGGCGCAGCGCGACGAGATTCAGGCCAGCATCAACTACGCGCGCCGCATTCAGCACTCAATGCTCCCTCCGGAGGAAACCATATCGCACATCTTCCCCGACTATTTCCTTCTATACAAGCCACGCGACATTGTCAGCGGCGATTTCTATTGGGTAGGGCAGTTTGGCGATAACAAGGTTTGCATTGTTGCCGACTGCACAGGCCATGGCGTGCCAGGCGGTTTCTTGAGTGTGTTGGGAATGTCGAATCTGAATCATATTGTAAAACACACGGTTGCTCCCGACGTCATTCTCAACCGTCTGCGCGAGTCCATAATAGCCAACTTGCGCCAGAGCGACAACTTACCTGCCGTCGGTCTGGACGATGGCGATTTTAGTACCATTTTCAGCCATAATTACGATGGCATGGACGCGGCAGTGTATGTTATCAACGAAAGGTCCATGAAACTGTCGTTTGCCGGAGCCAACAATCCGCTTCTGCTCATTCGCAATGGCGAAGTTGAAGTGGTGAAAGCCAACAAGATGCCCGTAGGCATATATGCAAAACTCGATTCGTTCGAGAGCGTTGATGTGGAAATCAAAAAAGGCGACTGCCTTTACACTTTCTCCGATGGTTTTCAAGACCAGTTTGGCGATGGAACACACGATAAGTTCACAGCCAAGCGCCTGCGTGAGCTGCTGCTCGAAATCCACAAACGCCCGATGAGCGAGCAGAAGGACATTTTGAACCGTACATTCGAGAAGTGGCGCGGAGCTGCTGAAAACCAAACCGATGATGTGCTGATTATGGGTGTGAGAATATAGGCCTTAAGCTAAAAGACAACCACGTATTGTTCTGAAAGTGAGAAAAACTTCTTTTATGTTTTTCCAAAAAATTCTATATTTGTTGTTGGCTTGTTAATAAAAAGCTGAGTATTAGCTGATTTTGGGAACAGGGCCAAACGGAAAATGAGACAATTTTTTAACTCAAAGAGCCTTTTTGTCTTGCTGACGGTAGTTTTTTTGTTACCGCAATCTGTTTATTGTCAAGATGAAAGCCCCGACACACTTGCTTTTGTTGAGCCCGAACAACTCGATTTCAAGCCCGTTGAGATAAAGAAACACGAGCCCAACATCGAAATGGCAAAGAAATACTGCGAGATGGCCATCGCATCGGACAACATCGACACCATAATGAAGTATGCCGCGCTTTCGCTCGAATACTGCAAACCGACCGACTCGGCTTTGCTATCATCTGATTATTACGAACTTGGCTACGCTTATTATATAAAAGACGATGCCCGCGATGCCTTGGATTACACTTTCAGGGCGATGCACGTGTACGACGACTCCGCAAAGAACAAATACGTTGCGCAGGCCTGCCTTGGAGTGGGGCTCTGCTACGAGGATTTGAACGTTCCCGACAGCATCTTTCTTTATTTCAACAAGGCGCTGAATATATACATCACGTTGCAGGACACGGCCGGTGTCTGCCAGACATACAAAGATTTGGGCGATGTGTATACGAACATGAAGATGTATGCCAATGCCGAAGAGGCCTACCGCAAGGCTCTCCATTTCTCCACTCTTTCGAACGACACTCTGGACATGGCCACACACTACCGCTGCATAGGCCAGCTGCTTTCGAAAAAATCGGACACCTTAATCAACAGCGCCATTGAGAATCTGAGAAGGTCGATTTATCTATTCGAATCGAAAGAAACTGACAATGAGAATTATATCACCATAAAACATTGGACATACACCGACCTTGCCAGGACATACATCAAGGTGGCGAACCAGACTGGCAATAGGGCTTACGCCGACAGCTGCTACATGTATATCCGTAAGGTGGGCGATTATAATCTGAAAGTCGGCGACCCGTTCAGCTACCTGCTCGACCGCTACACTTACACCGATTATCTTGTGTTTTTCCACCGGTACAACGAAGCGCTTAACAACTTGCTGAAACTGGAGAAGTTTTTCGACGATGACTCTCCCGCATCCGACTGGAAAACCTACCACCGACGCCTTTACGAAGTCTATCTGCACCTTGAGGATTACAAAAGCGCCCTGGCGCACTACAAGAAGTACGACGAGTATAAGTCGGAACAAGTGAACGAAAACACCCTCAACTCGATAAAAAACGCCGAGGTGGAGCGCACCCGCATGATTGAGGAACTGAAGCGCGAGAACGAGGAGAAACTGCACGCTGCCGAACGTCGCCGCATGCGAATTGTCAACATCTCGCTTATTGGCGGATTGGGACTGTTCCTGCTGCTGATATTCTACATTGCCAGAGTGCTGCATATCAAGCATAAAGCCAACGCCGAACTTACCGAAAAGAATAATCTTCTAGCCGAAAAGAACGCCATTCTAGCAGAGCAGGCCGAAGAAATTCTGGCTCAGAATGACGAGATTTTGGAGAAGAACGAGGAGATTATGGCTCAGAACGACGAAATTAAGGCGCAGAACGAGGAAATTCAGGCGCAGGCTGAAACTATCAAAAAACAAAGCGAGGAGATTCACGCCAGCATCAACTACGCCCGCCGAATCCAGCGCTCGCTGCTTACGCCGTCGGCAACAATCAACCGCATTTTCCCCGATCATTTCATCCTATACAAACCGCGCAACACTGTCAGCGGCGATTACTATTGGGTGGGCCAGTTTGGCGACAACAAAGTGAGCATTGTTGCCGACTGCACGGGCCATGGTGTTCCGGGCGGATTCCTGAGCGTGCTGGGAATGGCCAACTTGAATTATATTGTAGGTCAGGAAGTTACTCCCGATATGATTCTGAATCACTTGCGCGAGGCCATTATCACCAATCTGCGTCAGAGATCCACCGACCACACAGCCTTGCACGACCGCGAGCACCCGACATCGGAAGTCGATCTCAACGACCGCAGCCGCGATGGAATGGACGCGGCTGCGTATGTCATCAACGAGAAGCAGATGAAACTCTCGTACGCCGGCGCCAACAACCCGCTTGTGCTCATCCGCGACAATGAGGTGCAAGTGCTGAAGGCCGACCGAATGCCCGTGGGTATCTACACTAGCCTCGAGCCGTTCCAGTGCACCACCATCGACATACAGCGTGGCGATTGCATCTATACCTTCTCCGATGGCTTCCAGGATCAGTTTGGCATTGAGACCAACAAGAAGTTTATGGGCAAGCGCCTCCGCGAATTGTTGCTCGAAATCCACCAGCAGCCAATGGCTGAGCAGAAAAAAATGTTGAACGTTGTTTACGAAGAGTGGCGCGGCCCGGCATCGAACCAGACCGACGATGTGGTGATTATGGGTGTGAGAGTGTGATTGTGAGCCGGAAAAATCGTATTCCGCTTGCAAGCAGGGCTTTTCAAAAGTTTTTTTGAGCGCAGTTCATATTTCAGTGTGTTTGTTTTCTTTCTTTCTTTCGGGGAGGTTGCATTTCCATCCATCCATGAGTTTGCGACTCCGTGCGGACTTCTTTTATCAGCCAATAAAAAAGTGCTATATTTGCGGTTTACTAGTACTAGGCCTAAGGTCAAGATTAATGAAAAAGAAGTGAAACATTATCAATCAAATACAACAACAGTCATATGATAAAAAAAATTGCGTTTTGGGTTAAAATGACTTTTGCTGCCATTTTAATATCGGTAGCTACAGTGAGCAAAGCACAAACTGACAGTCTTCAGTATCAGTTGGTTATACGCGACGCTGCGGGACAACTGGTAATCAGTAAACCGGTGAACATGAAATTCAGCCTCATGAACGGCGGGCAGTCGTATTACGAGGAGACCATGAAAACCACCACCGACAAGTACGGCAATATCAGTGTGTTTGTCGGAACCGGCGAGAAAGTGAAGGGCAGCATGCAGGAGGTTCCATGGAGCACCATGGACATCAGCCTGAAGGTTGAGGCCGATACCGACAACGGCAATAATTTTAAAGAGTTGGGCATTGTGCCAATTGCAGCTGCACCCTACGCCATGTATGCGGCCACAACGGAAAGCAACAGCATTGGCAGTGGTTCCAAGGACGACGAGGTTCTTTTTGAGGTTTGCGACCGCGACGGACAGCCGGTGTTTGCTGTTTACAACAGCGGCATTGTGGTGTATGTTGATGACAGCAATTCCGATAAAGTAAAGCGCAGCGGACTGGTTGTTACCGGTCGTTCCACTAAAGCCGACGGCTCAAGCAACGATTATTTTACAGTTACGGCAGAGGGTACGCACATTTATGTTGACGACGTTGAGGGGAGCAAGGTTAAACGCAGTGGCTTGATTGTTACTGGCCGCTCTACCAAGGACCAAACAACCGACTACCTGGCAATTGATGCTGAAGGAACGCACGTTTATGTTGACGACGCTGAGGGAAGCAAGGTTAAACGCAGCGGCTTGATTGTTACAGGTCGCTCTACCAAAGACCAGTCAACCGATTACATGACAATAGATGCCGAAGGAACACACGTCTATATTGACGATGCTGATGCAGACAAAGTTAAGCGCAGCGGTTTTGTGGTGACAGGCCGTTCTACCAAAGATGGAGAGTCGGCTGGCTATTTCAGTGTTGACGCTGATGGCACACAGGTGATTGTTGATAATCCAGACGCCAATGGTAAGGTTAAGCGCAGCGGACTGGTTGTTACCGGTCGCTCCACCAAAGCAAGCCAGGAAATGTTCACTGTCGATGGCCATCTGACACGTGTTTATATCGATGATGACTCGAAAGTTAAGCGCAGCGGTCTTATCATCACAGGCCGAAATACAAAAGGCGACCACTATCTCGACATCGACGCTCAGCGCACCATTATCAATGCCTGGACAATGAACGTTGGCTCACCCGACGACTCGCTGATGCCTTTGAAGATTAGCAACGATAATCTCTTTATAAACACCAACATGCTGCTTACCGGAGATCTGAGACAGTGGCTCAAACTGCCAAGCGTTGGCGACCCATATAAACTTAATGTAACTCAGGACACAGCTATCACTAGCAGTGATTTGAAAACCGACATAATGGGCAATTACAGCGAAATTTTTGTGTTGGCCCAGCTTGACGAAAAAAAGAGGTGCCTGCCTTTGAAAAACATGCAGCAGATATTGGCGTTTGACCAGAACGGCGACCTGACCGACAATCTCGATGACGCCTCGGTGTTTGTCGATTTCGACAACAGGCTCGGTATTCACCCGGTCAAACCATGCGAAAATCTCACTATCACCTTTGCCATAGTTAATTATGATGGACACTGGATGTTTAGTCCGCAGGGCGGCTCTACGGTCATAGTTACCGACCCGATTAATTATCGCGAAATCAACATTACTATAAAAGCCGCAAGCATTGAACCAACGATTACCATTTATGCGGCGAACGAATATCAAAGCAGAGGTGAAGCCACGGTGGATGGCATAGTTGCCGAAGATGGTAGTTCAACAAGCTGTAATACAGTAATTTACGGTACTAAAGTCGAACTTGAGGCAAAGGCATATGAGGAATATGTATTTACCGGTTGGGTGGTTAAATCCTCTCTTAACGCTGATTTCGCCATTGGGCAGTATGCCGAAAATCCGCTTACCATTATAGCAACCAAAACTCTCTATTTCTTCCCGCAATTCCAATATTTGGAGGCGCCGTTGTATGTTAAACATGTCCGTGAAGGATTTGAGTGGTGCGATAGTGGCGACAATTCGAACAGCGGTTATGATGATTGCGATGCGTTGTATTCGGTTGACGTAGCGTTGAAGAAGTTCGCGGGTTACGATGCCCCCAATGCCAATTTCACCATCGATGTGGCAGGGTATGACGAAGACTTTGAAATTGGCAGCGTGCTCGACGGCAAAGCCAATACGCTTACAATTACCAACTCGATATTCGCATACGAGCAGACTGGCCGAAAAGTCACCATCAACACTACAGTGCCTGTTGGAATCGAATCTGATGGCAGCAAAATTGAAGCAACCTTTGATGTGGGTGCCGGCGCCAGCCTTGGCCTTCAAAGGGTAATAGTGGATGGCGTTAACTTAAACCCAACGGCCAATCTCTTGATGATGGGAGCTGAGGTTGTCAATCCGATTCAACTTGCCGACGGACAGACTATAACTCTTTACACAACAGGCAACAAGGCAACCATAACCCCAGCCAAATACAATGATGGTCTGCCCATTTTAGATGTCCCCGAAGAGTTTGGAACGATGGCCGGCATAGTGCTTGCCGATGCCGAGAACTTTACCATTACGCCAACAGGCGATGAAGAAGAGGGTAAGAGTTGGTTTGTCGACAACGCAGGATACCTGAGATATGGTGAAAATTTAAAAGTGTTTGAGTTGACATCTGTTGATCTGACAGCAAGTAACATAGCATCAACTATCAGTCGACTTTCAGACAAGGAAGACACAAAATACAAGTTTGTTGTTACCGATGCTGGTGTTAACACAAACAATCTTACTTATCTCTATCAGCTGCTCAACCCCAGCAAGAACGGTAATAAAACATTTGGCCCGTCGAAACTCGACTTGTCGCAGGCGGCTGGTTACAGCAACAGCTATTTCACTTATAAAGGTGATAACTATAACTATAAGGTAGCGAGCAATAATTACTTCTTCAACAACCTGACATCTATCATCTTGCCGTCAAAAGCCGATATTGACCCAAGCGCCCAAACCAACTGGTTCAAATATGTGCAACCGACACTCAAGGAGATATTCATTGAAAACACTACAAGCGATAAAGATATGTGGATGGACGGCGGTGCTATTATGTGCAGACAGTGGGATAGCTGGAATCAAGTTTACAAATACTCATTGTATTGCTACCCTTCACAGCACGAGGGCAGTAGTTACACCATTTCCGAGGGCATAACCGCACTGTTCGACGCAGCTTTCTACAAGAACGAGAATTTGGAAGTAATCAACAATCTCGATAAAGTTACCAGTGTGGGTGGTAGTGTGTTTGAGGAAACCAAAAAACTTGAAGTTATCGACCTGAGCGGTGTTACTGAATTTGAAGTCAAAGGTTATAATGGCGGTGCCAGCGAAAGCCCGTTCTTGTTCAGGAACTCAAACGTTAAGCGAGTTATTTTGCCCGATTGGCAATATACAATTGGTGAAGGTTGGTTCGATGGCTGCTCGAAATTGGAGGAAGTTGAGTTTAAAGGCACAACTCCACCACATTTAACCAACCGTGGAAGCATTGTGACACAATATTCTGTCAGCAACCATTTTAGCAGCATCAACAGCAATGTGATATTCCGTGTTCCAAGTGGCGCTGTTCGTAATTATATTGAACCGAAAGGCTCGGGATCGAATAATGGTTATTCTTATTACGAATTTGCAAACACAAACGGTAACTCATTGTTTGCCAATGGTACTTACTATATAACTGATGGTACTGTCATTGCTGTCGGTGTAAACAGAATTGCCGATGCTATTTCGAATGTCAGCGCCAACGGGCAAAACATTATAATAGGAGGTTCGCTTACCGACAGTCAGTGGCAGTCGCTGAATACAGCACTTGCCGGAGCCTCATTCCCGGTAACGCTCGACTTCTCGATGCTATCAATAACATCATTCGGCACATGGTTCCAAAACAACACAAAACTGGCGGGCGTTGTATTGCCTGAAAGCGTTAAAACTATCGATGCTGGCGCATTCAGCGGATGCACAAACCTGAATAGCACCAATCTCGATGCTGCCGACTGGTTTGTAGCCGACAATTCGGGGAACCCATCTTTGAAAGTTGAGCTGAGCGGACAAACATTCGCCCAATATCTGCAATCGTGCAACTCGAAACTTGTCAATGTGCAATCGACATTCTATGTTCAGCAAGGAGGAACCGGCTCTGGTACACAATCGAAACCGTTCGGAAGTATTCAAGATGCCGCCGACTATGTCAGCAACAACGGCCTAAGCAATATCAACTATTCAGTCGTTGTTATTGGAACACTCGAAGGTGCGCAAACACTGGACAACGTATCATCAGACATTCAGAGAATAACTCTTGAAGGCTATGGCACTAATGCCACCCTCGATGGCGAATTCAACAATGAATCACGGGGAACCACACTCACAATTAGCACAACAACACCTGTCACGATTAAGAATCTGACTATTACTGGTGGGTATAACGAATTTGGCGGAGGACTTTGTGTCAACTATAACCCAGATGACAATGTTGTAGTAGATATCGAAAGCGGAACAAATATTACCGGAAACTATGCGGTAGCTGCTGGCGGTGGTGTCTATATCGACGGTAGCAGTGATGACTACTTAGTAAAAGTGAACCTCAAAGGAGGTACAATAAGCAACAACACATCGACTGACGACCAGGCGGCCGACACTGATGCTGCATTTGGCGGTGGAGGTGTGTGCGTTTATGGTAGTAAAGCGCAGTTCAACATGTCGGGAAATAGCGCCATCAGCGGAAATGCCGCTCGGGTGAGTGGTGGTGGAGTTAGTGTCGTTCATGGCGCCAAATTTACCATGAAGGGCGGTGTTATTGGAGGAACATCCGACGAAGATGGGAATAGAGTTGAAGGTGTGTATAATTATGAATCTAATGGTGGCGGCATTTATTTGCGCGCCGGAACATTCACAATGGACAACGACGATGCTGTCATCAGCCACAACATGTGTGTTGGAAGTGGAAATGAAGATAAATTGAAGTTGTGTGGAGGAGGAGCTGTCGGAGTTGCAAGCAATGGTTATTTCATAATGAACAGCGGCACCATATCGAACAATACGGCAGAATGTAATGGCGGCGGTGTGTACCTTCGTTATGCTTCCAGTGGCTTTACCATGAATGGCGGAACAATAAAAAATAATAGTTGTACAGGTAAGGGCAATGGCGTTGATGTATATAACGGAACCTTCGTTATGGATAACGATGCCTCGGTCAACAGCAGCAACGATGTTTATTTGGATGACATAAAACTATACATTGGCGAAAGCCTTACCAACAGAAACGGCGCAACCATAACTCCGTCATCTTATGATGAAAGCAATACCGTTATTGCTGGTTACAATAATTCAAATCTTACCGAATCAATATGCAGCAGATTCTCTGTAACTCCCGAGGACGATGGTACAGAATGGGGGATTGCTCTTAATAACGCCAATCGTAATATTGCCAAGCTCAAAAAAGCGGAGACCTATGGATTCCACAGCACCCCGACATTGCTGCCGGCGGGAACAACAGGTTCCAACCATAGCACTGGCCGATATGTGTTGTTTGGCGATTATCCTGCCAGTCACATAGCATCTGGTGTTACTGTTGATGAAACCAAAGGGAAAACCATGGGTAGCTTAACCTATTACCCCGGCTCCGACGGCAACTGGTATGTGAAACATAAGGTTAAGAAAAACTCAGGCACCTATAATGATGGTTCTACTCCGAATAATGGTTATGATTATTTCAAATTGGAGCCAATCAAGTGGCGAGTGCTCACAACCAACTACAACGGCACTGGCAAAGCCTTGCTTATGGCCGACAGTGCTACCGCAGGTTTCTATGGCGACGGTGACGGATTCTACACGTTCAAAGGCTATAGCGATGGAGGAACAAATAACCGTACAATCGGAGGCAAAGAAATTCATCCTAACAATTACGAGTATTCGAAAGTACGCGCTTGGCTCAATGGCCTTGATGGAAGCGATTATGATGTTGAAAACTGGAGCGGCCTAGGCTTCCTGCAAAGTGCTTTTACAGCACAAGCACAACAATTAATCGCTGAAACACAAGTGGATAATGGCAGGGCACAATGCTTCGATGCCGAAGGATTTGCCACAACAACAGCCGATGCCGACACTTGCGGTGTAACCACTGATAAAGTTTTCCTACTCAGCCGCTACGAAGTTACCAACCCGTTATACGGCTTTATTGATGCTCAAGAGCAGTATAACTCTCGTATGGTTCCGCCTACCGACTATGCGGTAGCTTCATATCAAAGCCGTTATCAGGGCAACGGTAGTTATACTGACTGGTATGGCTGTGTATGGCTGTTGCGCACACCTTCTTGCTATGGTGGAGGTTCAACTATGGCCAATATTGGGATGTATGGATATGCGAATGGCAATACCTCGGGTGTCACCAATAACTATGAAAATGCAATTGTGCCGGCAATATGCATCGATTTGAGTAGTATGGAAATTGAACCTATAGGAGTTCAAAGTTCTGCGATTGACGATAAAGGCACACTTCCCGGAAAATTCATTGTCAATGCTGCAGGCAAAACTGTGCAGTTCAGTCAGGGAAACTTGCAGTTTGTTGTTAATGATTTAAGCAATGTGAATACTTCTACCGATATCAAATATCGGTTCGCATGTTATCAGTACTCCACATTCACGACTTGGCGGAATAAGCAGATTCCCTATAGCGACAGAACGGAATTCTTTGGCTGGGCCTCTGGTGGCTATCCGCATTATACAGGAAATAGTGCGACTTTTTATGGTCCGCAAAACACAACAGAAGATGTTGCCGGAACTGAATACGATTGGGGAAAATATATCATAACAAATGGCGGTAAAGAGGCCGGGTTGTGGACTACGCTTACAGCTGATGAATGGCAATATTTAATTGATAAAGAAGGCAAACACGGCATTGCACAAGTATGCGGAGTAAATGGCATGGTGTTGCTTCCAGACAATTGGACACAACCCGATGGCATAACATTCAATACAGGTGTGGCAGACGAACAGGATGCAACATTATATGCCGCGCAGAATAATTACAATGCCGCACAATGGGCGGCCATGGAAAGTGCAGGTGCCGTATTCCTTCCTGCGGCAGGATGGAGAGAATATGTAACCAGCACCTCGTTTAATATTAATCTGAAGACCGAATATGGTACTTATTGGTCAAGTACACCTACTTCTGATGACCAAACTAAGGCAATGCGCTTAGATTTCTATAGTAACAAATTAGAAGTGACAGGCGGTGGACGATATAACGGATTCTCCGTCCGCCTTGTGCGCGTGGTAGAGCCATAGCCGCCATTCAAAAGCAGCATAAAAGCGCCGCCGCAGCCTGTTTCCCATGGTTGCGGCGGTGTTTGTTTTTTTGGTGGGCATACGTTTCCTCAATCTTTCCGTTTGCCACGTTTTTATGTTCGCTGCTCAAAAAAAAACATAAAATCGCAAAAACCGCTTGCAATTAGCAAAAAGCACTATACATTTGTATTACAAAAAAAGGCGGGTGCAAATCCGTTAAAACATTATGTTTAATTTAAATTTTTAGAAAAATGAAAAAAAGATTCATGTTTGCAACTATGATGGTTGCTATGTGCTCGACAGCACTGTTTACTGCTTGCGAGGAAGAAGATGTAGAAGGTGAAGTTGCAGAAGTACTTAATTTTGCAGACCTTACTGCCATTGCCAACGCAGACGGTACAATTGACATTAGTGGTCAGATTACCAGCAACACCAAAATCAAAGAGTTTGCTTTGTTAAATGCTGACGGAACTGTTGCTTATGACTTCCTGGAGCAGAACGAGCAGGTAAAAGAGAAGAACAATACCATGGATGAGAATGGTAAATCATTGAAGTCTAAAGAGTTTGTTCTTGACATCCAATCAACTGGCAAACTTCCTGTTGCTAAGTACACTCTTGTAATTAAAACAAAGAAGACTGCTGAGATTTCTGAGGCTATCGGTGCTGACTACAGCTTCAACATTGGTACTGGCGCTAACAACACTCTTGGTTCACAAATCTCTTTGGTTGACCAGAAGTGCTATCTGTTGGGCGACTTCTATGCTGCTGGTGACATCAACAATGCCGACGTTGCAAAGACAATTGAAATCGTTTTGAAGGGCGAAGGTGAAGACGTGAAAATTGAGTCAGCAAAAACTATGACTATTGCTACTACTCCTGCTGAAGGCAAGAGAACTCAGGAGCAATGCGACGCTAACAAAGCAAAATTGGCTGACGCAAAAGTGTTCCCGACTGCAATCATCACCACTACTGACTGCATCGCCACTTACACTCTTACAAAAGTTGACGACATCACTTACACTATCAGCGGTGTTGTTATCAACTCGAAGGGTACTTTGAAGATTAATACTTCAGCAGCTTTCGCAAACTAATCAGTTAGTTTAAACAATAACGAAGAGCCGCTCGCAAGAGAGGCTCTTTTTTTTGTGGTTCTTGTTCCTCAGTTAAAAAACGCCCCATAGGAATCGAAGGTAGGTGGCGTGTCATGTCGCCCGTAAAAAATCGCGTGGAACCGTGTGACCTTCAAATCTGTTGTATACCAGCGGCACTCAATTCTATAATGCACATATTTCTGCCAATCTTACGCACCTATGGTGCTAATACTCTACCCCTCTCTAAAAACTCGCCCGAAAAAGTGTGGGCTTTTGCTGAAAACTCGCCCGAAAAAGTGTTGGCTTTTGATAAAAACTCGCCCGAAAAAGTGTTGGCTTTTGATAAAAACTCGCCCGAAAAAGTGTGTTATAATATCCTAAATGGTGATAAGCAGCGTATTGAGAAATCTACAACAACAACCCCGAAGGGGTGCAATACCATAGGTAGGGGCGTAATCCCATGATAATGGCGGTTAAGAATAGAACATACGGCAATCAATGATTGTAGTTTTTATTGTGTCGCCCTGTCTGGGCTTTATTATGCGGGGTGCATGTTTGTGCAGTGGTGTAAACCACTGCCTGTGATATGTCACGCCTTCTGTGTTCCCATTCGTATAAATAAAAAGCGCGCTGTAAGCGCAAAACAACATAGCCCAACGCAGAGTGAGCGCAGCGAACGGCACGTTGGGTAATGCAAGTTAAAGAAAACACGCCCTGTAAGGGCAAAAGATGGCGAATGTTTTAATGCCAACTTTACTTTTGCCTCCTTCGGGGCGACTGTCTACATTGTTCTGATACCCAAGGCGTTGCCTTGGGCTATGGACTTCTTGCCCTTTCAGAGCGAACACTATTTTATGTCTATATTTGCTGAAACTTATTTCTATAACCAACTTCATTAGTGTGCCGAAAAACCGCTACTGAAAACTTTTACCGATTTTGTAAGAAGTTTTCAGTATAGTGAAAACTTTTTCTACTTTTGCAAAAAGTTTTCAGTAGGAAGCGCTATGATAAACAGAATCAAGTACATTGCACAAATCAGGCCGTTTTACGAGAGCGACCTGATAAAGGTCATTACCGGGATCCGTCGTTGCGGAAAGTCGGTGGTGTTGGAGCAAATAAAGAACGAACTTGCCTCGCAAGGTAAGCACATTGTCTATCTGAACTTTGAGGACAGGCGCGTATCCGCATCAATAACAACCGATTTGGAGTTGACCGAATACGTTGAAAATGAGCTGTTAGCCAATCACAACGAAAAACTATATGTTTTTCTGGACGAGGTTCAGATGGTGAAAAACTGGAATTTGGCTTGTCGGTCGCTTCGGCTTCAAAACATTTCGCTTTTTATCACGGGTTCAAACTCGAAACTGCTTTCGCGTGAGTTTACAAAAGAGTTGAGCGGGCGTTATATCTCGTTCACCATCAGACCGTTTGTGTATAAAGAGATTGTGGAATATGCCAAAGAACTTGGCCGCGGGGTGTCGGTAAACGACTATCTAGTGTATGGCGGATTCCCGAAACGCTTTGAGTTTCAAGGACAAGAGGATATGTTGCGCTACCTGAACGATTTGGACGAGACGATTGTTCTGAACGATATCATTAACCGTTACAACATTCGCAAACAAGAGATTTTCAAGAAGTTGGCTAATTATGTGCTTATGTCTAACGCGAGGATTTTCAGCTCAAATTCGGTTTACCGCTATTTAAAATCTCAAAAGACTGATTGTTCGATAAATACGGTAATGAAATATATCGATTACCTTGAAGAGGCATATGTTGTGAGGAAACTTCCGCAGTATTCGACCAAAGCGAAAAAGCAACTTGAATTCTACACCAAACTCTACGATGAAGATGTGGCATTCAACTCAATCCGTCAGCCGAACAATCGCTTCGATATTACTCATAATCTTGAAAATGTGGTATATAACGAACTTGTGTATATGGGCTACAGCCTGACAGTGTATAATGTAAACGATAAGGAAATCGACTTTTTGGCCGTTAAAAACGGACATGAGTATCTTGTGCAGGTTGCGTACAGTGTGGTTGAGGAAAGCACCTACAAGCGCGAGTTTGCCGCATTTAACGAGCTCGACAATTCACGCAAAAAGATTCTCATAACCAACGATGAGAACGATTTCTCGACAAGCACCATTCAACACATACGGCTCGCCGATTTCTTGAAAATGAACGATTTAGAGGGTTAGGTAGATTTCTACTGAAAACTTTTACCGATTTTGCAAAAAGTTTTCAGTAGGGATTGCTATCCCGGGCAGCCAACGTATGTAGAAACCAAAAAAAAGAGGGGATTTTCATCCCCTCTCGCTATTTCTGAATCAAATAATTATTTGACTAAGCCTTGTTTCTTCATCTCGTCCTGAAGAGCCTTGTAAGATACGTCAAGACCGATACCCACTTTGAATTCGGTTCTCGACACTTTCGAGCTCGATTTCGAAGGTGCAACGGTGCTGACCTTAACGTATTTCGTGTAATCGCCATTTTTGTCAAAGAACCCTTCGAGGAATTTCTTGTAGGTTTTCTCAGCGTTCGGGTCGGTGATGATGGCCGGTGCTGCCTCGGCGCCATTGGCTCCCGATGGGAAACCGCAGAACAATGCACATGCCACGGCTTTCATTTTTGCATCCTCGATGGCTGCCTCCTCAGTCTCGGCTCTGCCATACAAACGAACAACGTTTACACCCTCCGGACCACGTGCCAAAGACTCAACTTCGTAGGTCGATGTACTTGTATACTTCAGTTTGCCACCGGCGTTGGCGGTTGTTGTTGTGCCAGCAAGCAGCATGGCTAAAATGCCTAATGCAATAATTTTGAATGGTTTTTTCATAAACTAAAATTTTAAAATTAACTAATTATAAATAAGATGTCTCGATCTAAAATCAGGTTAAAGATAGATATTTTTTTATTACAATTTTAAATGGGGCTTTTTTTTAAGAAATAAAAGTAAACCTTGCTCCATGCAGTGTCTGTCTTATCTCTTGCTTTTTTTTTCGACATTTTTTGTAAATTCCTATGGCTGTGTGCATAATGTAAGAAATAATTTCTACATTTACCACTTTCAGACAAATTGCGAACCTATATAATCATCAAACAAATTGTGGTCTTGCCGTTTGTCGGGTAAAAACAAGTATGTCAATCAAATACTAACATAAAAATGAAAAAACTATCGTTTTTGGCAAGTTTGTTTTTAACTGCCATTCTCGCATTGTCAGCAGCGCTTTGCACGGCGCAGGACAGCATTCAGTATCAGTTGGTTATCCGCAACGCTGCGGGTCAGCTCATCACCAATAAGCTGGTGAACATGAAGTTCAGCCTCATCAGC
>JAGCFC010000195.1 GCA_017650325.1 Salinivirgaceae bacterium
GGTAATCATATCGATTGAAGTCTCGTAAGTCTCGAAAATCTCGAACACCTTGCGCAGGAATCCGTGCGCCATAAGCATACGGTCGCTCTTGATTTTGATGGCGGTGATGCCGTCTTTGGCAGCGATGGCGCGGATTGGCACTTTTGGCACGTCCTTTTTGATTATTGTGCCTAGGGCCGACGGTTCCATTGTGTTTTTGATGCGCACCGGAATGTTGGCCAGTTTGGCGGGCATTACGCAGGTTGGGTGCAGAATCTTGGCACCGAAATAGGCCAGTTCAGCAGCCTCGTCGAACGAAAGTTCGGGAATCGAGTGGGTGTGCTCAACAACGCGCGGGTCGTTGGTGTGCATACCGTCGATGTCGGTCCAGATGATGATTTCCTCGGCATTCACGGCCGCACCGATAATTGAAGCCGAATAGTCGGAACCGCCGCGCTGCAGGTTGTCGATGTTACCCATTGCGTTGCGGCAGATAAATCCTTGAGTTATAATCAGGTAGTAGTCGCCGCATTGTTTCAGTTCGCGTTGCAGATTCTCGCGGATATAGTAGTCGTCAGGCTCGCCGCTCTTGTCGATACGCATAAAGTTGAGCGCCGAAATCAGTTGCGACTGACGGCCGGTTTCCTGCAAGTGGTAATTCATTAAGGCTGTTGAGATTAACTCGCCTTGTGCAAGAATTTCCTTCTCCTCGAACATTGTGAACATATCGCGGGCGAACGAGCGAATGTGGCTGAAGTGACTTTTTATCAATTCGACACCCAACTCTTTGTATTTCTGCG
Source organism: Salinivirgaceae bacterium (assembly GCA_017650325.1). Classification (GTDB taxonomy): domain Bacteria; phylum Bacteroidota; class Bacteroidia; order Bacteroidales; family SZUA-534; genus RUG13583. The sequence continues at coordinate 780 of JAGCFC010000195.1, forward strand.
TTGTAAACAATTCGTCAACCACTCCGAAGTATTTTTGCTCCAGTTGGCTGATTTTTTCGTTTGCGCCGTCGAAGTTCTTCTTATACAGATAACTTGCAATCTCAACCAATGCGTTTGTAGTGCCCGACATAGCTGACAGCACAACAATTTTCGGTTTTCCGTCGTCGATAAGACGGGCGACTTCTCTGATGCGTTCGGGCGAACCAACCGAGGTTCCGCCAAATTTCATTACTTGCACGATACTTTCGTTTTTTAAGGTTATCAAATAAAAAAGCCGGGCGACTTAGTGTCCCCAACTTTCAATCTTTCAGTCTGATAAATCGCATCTGACGCCTTGTGCGCCAACGATTTTCAGTGTTCGCAAAGATACGGCTTTTGCCATTATATAAGGTGTGACGGTGGATTTTACGAATTTCACTTATTGAGTCAATTGTCGGTTATTTGACGAATAGAAAACTCCAGCAATTCCCTACTGTATGATTTGGCATAAAAAAAACAGGGAACGGCAAAATCCGCACCCTGTTTTATTTATCGTTTTAGCTTTTTAGCGAGTCCTTTGCTCTGCTTTCAGCGGCTCGCCCAGCGATGAATCTTCAGCGTCCTGTTCATTGAGTTTGAAGACCATAAATTGTCCGTTCTCAGCAGTGTAAGGCTTCCAATCCCCACCATTGGCACCATTGGGGTCGCTGTATTTTGCAAAGTTGCTCCATGCGGTGAGCATTTTCTCCGACAGGTCCCAGTCGCCCTGTGTCCACGGACGCCAGCAGTGCTTGAGCGATTTGAACACAAACCACAAATCCGACGAGTGGAACGCGCCTTTCAGATAATCCTGTGGATGGCTGCCGTCGTCGGGCAGAGGGCGGGCAAATTGGTAAGCCCATGCTTTGTTGCCAATTTCCTGGCGGTTGAGGCAGAAATCGGTAATCTGACCGGCCATATTGCCAGCATCGTTGAGTGTGAAACCAATCATATAAGGAACGTCGGCCAAAGTGCTGTCAGCGCAAGCGTCGTCGAACGATTTGGTCAGCACATATCCGTCGATGAACGGCGCAATCGGGCCGGAATTGAGGCAAGTACGTTTGCCGGTAACTCGTGTGTACAATGGACCTAAAGCAAATATTTCTTCGGTAGATGCCGAGCGTAAGTCTTTAAGAGTCTTGAGGTTTGCCCAATCGCAGACTTCCTTAAGTTGCGTTTCAGCCTCCTTGAGTGTCAGATGCGACTGGCGGAAGAATGCCGGAACGTCGGTGTTGTCGGGTCTTAAGAATCCGCTTGCGCTCATTATTACAGCTTTGTTGAACAGGCCTTTGGTGAGTGGCGATGCGCTCAAGAATTTTGTGCTGCGGCCACCAGCGCTCTGTCCGAAAATCATCACGTTGTCGGGATCGCCGCCAAACTGTGCGATGTTCTTCTTCACCCATTTCATAACTTCAATCTGGTCAAGAGTGCCCCAGTTGCCAGTTGCGTGCTCAGGGTCTTCGGCAGAAATTTCAGGATGAGCGAAGAATCCGAAAGGTCCCACGCGATAGTTGAACGTTACTAGCACAACATCTTTGGCTGCCCACTCCTGACCGTCGAATTCAGGTTCCGAACCCCAGCCTTCGCGCAGTCCGCCGCCAAAAATCCAGATGGCCACGGGCAGTTTCTTTTCGGGCTGAGCCGATGCTTTTGTGTAAACATTGAGGTAGAGGCAATCCTCGCTGTAGGCTTTCTCTTCGCCATAGCCCCATTCGGTGGTGTAGCCTCCATCGTAGTGAGCAGCCTGAAAGGCTGGATGACCGAACTGGTCACATACTTTGACGCCCTGCCAAGGTACAACGGGTTGCGGCGCGCGCCAGCGGTTTTCGCCGGTCGGGGGTGCGGCGTAAGGGATGCCCTTGTAAACCACAACGCCTTTAATATCGGTGTTAACTCCCTGAACCTGACCGCCTTCGATGGTCAGCACGGGATTGGTGTTGGTGCTGTTTTGTGTCGAGCACGACATCAGCATTGCAACACTGCAAGCAAGAATGAAAATCTTTCTCATATAAAAATGTATTAATTCGATGCACCGAAGGTAATTGATTTTTGGGCAAATGATGTTTTTTAATCTATAATTTTGCCCACCATTGAATCCGAAACTTAGACAAACAATGACCAACTGCACTATCCGTCCGCTGAAAGACAGCGAATTATCGTTGCTCGACGATTTTCTCTATCTGGCCATTTTCGTGCCGGAAGGCGTTGATGCCCCACCGCATGAAATCACAAATCTTCCTGAACTTCAAGTATATATCAGCGGGTTCGGTGCGCAACCGCACGACCATTGCCTTGTGGCCGAATACAATAGCGAGGTAATTGGCGCCGTCTGGGTGCGCGACATGCCCGACTATGGCCATGTAGCCAGCGGCGTACCGTCGTTTGCCATTTCGGTCAAGCCCGAATACCGTGGACAAGGCATCGGCACGAGCCTGATGCAAGCCATGCTCGACAATCTTCGACAGTTGGGCTACGCCAAAGCATCGTTGTCGGTTCAGAAAGCGAATTATGCAGCTCGGATGTACACCAAATTAGGGTTCCGCACCATCGGCGAAAACGATGAGGAATATATTATGGTGTATGAGTTTTGAATAGGCTCAAACCACAATAGCCATCGGCCACAAAAAAAATCCTAACCCATTGTTGCTGTGAGCATTGTGAACGATTTTGCCAATCTTGAAAATTTGCTGTAAATCAATAAAATAAAAAATATACAACATTAGATTATTTTCTTAAATTTGGCGCAAAAGTTGTGTTCAAGGCTATGGTTTGAACAAGCTAATTGATAGCCTGATATAACTTTTTGAGTATTAAAATAAATTAAAACTATGTACACGTTAGGAGTAGATGTAGGAAGTTCGTCGGTGAAGGCAAGCCTTGTCAATGTTGAGACAGGAAAATGCGTTGCATCCACTTTCTTCCCAAAAACTGAAGCAAAAATTATAGCCGTCAACCCCGGTTGGGCTGAACAGGACCCCGAAAGCTGGTGGGAAAACCTGAAACTTTCTGTTCAAACAATTATGAAAGAAAGCGGTGCCAATCCGGCCGAAGTTAAGGCCATTGGTATCTCATATCAGATGCACGGTCTGGTGTGCGTCGATAAGCACAAAAACGTTCTGCGCCCGTCAATCATCTGGTGCGACTCGCGCGCTGTGCCTTACGGCGAAAAAGCATTCAAAACGCTCGGCTCGGAGCAATGCTTGAGCCACCTGCTCAACTCGCCAGGCAACTTCACAGCCTCGAAACTGGCTTGGGTGAAGGAAAACGAACCCGCAACTTACGAGAAAATATACAAGATCATGCTTCCAGGCGATTACATTGCCATGAAGATGACCGATGAGATTTGCACTACAGTGTCAGGTCTTTCAGAAGGTATGATGTGGGACTTCAAAGAGAACAAACTCGCAACATTCCTGCTCGATTACTACGGAATCGACCACTCGTTCATTCCAGAGATTAAGCCGACATTCAGCGAGCAAGGCAAACTTACTTCGAAAGCTGCTGCTGAACTTGGTTTGAAAGAAGGCACACCAGTAACTTACCGTGGTGGTGACCAACCGAACAACGCTTTGTCGCTCAACGTTTTAAATCCGGGCGAAATTGCTGCAACAGCTGGTACATCGGGTGTTGTTTATGGTGTTAACGGCGAGGTTAACTACGACCCGCAGTCGCGCGTTAACTCATTCGCTCACGTCAACCACACTGCCGACCAGACACGCATTGGAGTTCTGCTCTGCGTGAACGGAACTGGTATTCTGAACTCGTGGGTTAAACGTAACATTGCCCCCGACGGCATATCATACAACGAGATGAACGACCTTGCAGCCAAAGCCCCAATCGGCAGCGCCGGCTTGAGCGTGCTTCCGTTTGGTAATGGTGCAGAGCGTATGTTGGGCAACCGCGAAATCAACTGCTCAATCCGTGGTCTGAACTTCAACGTTCACTCGAAACACCACATTGTACGCGCCGCACAAGAAGGCATCGTCTTCTCATTTAAATATGGTATCGACATTATGGAGTCGATGGGTATGAAGGTGAACAAGATTCACGCCGGACACGCCAATATGTTCTTGAGTCCGATATTCCGCGACACACTCGCCGGAGTAACCGGAGCAACCATTGAGCTTTACGACACCGACGGTTCGGTGGGCGCAGCCAAAGGTGCAGGTATGGGCGCAGGCATCTACAAGAACAACACAGAGGCCTTCGCTTCGCTTGAGAAACTGGCCGTTATCGAGCCAAACAAATCGGCACGCCAAGAGTATGCCGACGCTTATGCGAAATGGAAATACCGTCTCGAGAAATCGATGAGTAAATAAGAAATAATTAGTGTTAAATAACTGATTTTTAATTAAAAACAATTTAATTTTTAGAAAAATGGCAAAAGAGTATTTTCCTCAAATCGGAAAAATCAAATTCGAAGGTAAAGATTCGAAGAACCCGATGGCATTCCACTATTATGATGCCGACAAAAAGATCATGGGCAAGCCAATGAAAGAGTGGCTGCGTTTTGCAATGGCTTGGTGGCACACTTTGTGCGCTGACGGTAGCGACCAATTCGGTGGCGGTACCAAATCGTTCCCTTGGAATCAGGGTGCTGATGCAGTAACCATCGCAAAACAAAAAGCTGACGCTGGTTTCGAAATCATGGAGAAACTTGGCATTCCTTACTTCTGCTTCCACGATGTTGACCTTGTTTCGGAAGGCAAATCGGTTGAGGAGTACGAGGCTAACCTGAAAGCCATTGTTGCTTACTTGAAAGAGAAAATGTCAAAGACCGGTATCAAACTTTTGTGGTCGACTGCTAACGTATTCGGCAACAAACGCTATATGAACGGTGCTTCTACAAACCCGGATTTCGACGTTGTTGCTCGTGCTATCGTTCAGATTAAGAACGCTATCGACGCAGGTATCGAGCTTGGCGCTGAAAACTATGTGTTCTGGGGTGGCCGCGAGGGTTATATGAGCCTTCTGAACACTGACCAGAAACGTGAGAAAGAGCACATGGCAACTATGTTGACAATGGCTCGCGACTACGCTCGCAAAAAAGGCTTCAAGGGTACATTCCTTATCGAGCCGAAACCAATGGAGCCTTCGAAACATCAATACGATGTTGACACCGAGACTGTTATCGGCTTCTTGAAAGCTCACAATCTTGACAAAGACTTCAAAGTTAACATCGAGGTTAACCACGCTACTTTGGCTGGTCACACCTTCGAGCACGAGTTGGCTTGCGCAGTTGACGCCGGCATGCTTGGCTCAATCGACGCTAACCGTGGTGATATGCAGAACGGCTGGGATACTGACCAGTTCCCAATCGACCAATACGAGCTTGTACAGGCTTGGATGCAGATTATCCGCAACGGTGGTCTTGGCACAGGCGGTACCAACTTCGACGCAAAAACTCGTCGTA
>JAGCFC010000196.1 GCA_017650325.1 Salinivirgaceae bacterium
CGCGGGGCCTGTATTCATTATCATTTACACGAACATCACCCCGCCTCAATTACTGAAGTAGTAAAAGAAATAATAAGCGAAGTAAGATGCAGTGTTCAACATTGTTTTCTGTTTTTAACGGCGCAAAAGTAATAGGAATTTCAAATGTTGTTCATGGTTAAGGGGATTTTTTCAAACTATTACGTTCAAAACGTACGGCAAAGCCATTTTCATTTGACTTTTTCATAAAGCGCAAATAACTTTGCAAGCAAAATCGATTATGGTTAGCAAATTGAAAATAAGCATTTTGTCGGACAAAGAAGCCCTCTGCGGTTACGGTGCCGAACACGGTCTTTCGTTCTTGATTGAAACCGACCGCCGTGTACTCTTCGACACGGGGGCATCGGATTTGTTTATCAGAAATGCCGAAAAAATGGGCATCGACCTTGACACCGTTGACACTGTTGTGCTCAGCCACGGCCACTACGACCACGGCAACGGCCTCCAATGGATTAGCGGCAAGCGGATTGTGACGCACCCGGGGGCATTCGCGACACGCATTTCGGGGCGCTCAGGACGCGATATTTCATTGGCTGTGAGCCGGCAAACGGTTGAAAGCCGCAACAAGATAATCGAAAGCAAAGAGCCTCTGTGGATTACCGATAGCATGGTGTATTTAGGTGAGATTGAGCGAGTTTTGCCCTTTGAACAAGAATGCAGCACACCATTTCATTTTGCCGATGGCACTCCAGACCCCGTTGCCGACGATTCGGCACTTGCAATTAAAACCAACAACGGATTGTTTGTGGTGGCCGGCTGCGCCCATGCCGGAATCTGCAACATAATTGAACAAGCACGACGTATCACGCAGTGTGACAAGGTTTTTGGTGTAATTGGCGGATTTCATCTCACCACAATCGACCAACGGCTCACCAACACCATCGACTATTTGAAAAACATTGGCTGCGAGATTGTTATGCCATCGCATTGCACCAGCGATATTGTAATCGGCGAAATACATAAGCACTTCAAAGGCGAAATGGTGAAAACGGGAATGGTGATAGATTTTTGATTCAGCACATCCGCCATCGTTCGCCAAAAGACTGACAACTTTAATCACATAACCCAACAAACTGTAAAACTTTTCAGTAGATTTGCGACATGATTCGCAGATTGCTACCCATATTATTGCTATTATTCTGTTGCCCAACAATCTACGCACAGAACAGACAACTATTGCACGCCAACGACAAACATGGCAGCAATGGATTATCCATTAAAGGTAGCAGTCAGACTCAAATAAAAATGTCGGCGAACATTGGCGCCATAAGTCTGAACGACACCACAACAAAAAAAGGCGATTTCATTGAATTGCAAGCCGATGGCACATATATTTCGGGTGCTAAAGGCGAACCGCAACTGCCCGCACTGAGAAAACTTGTGCAAATGCCATTGGGCGCAAAACCGGAAATAACAATAAAACACGCTGACACAACAGTTTATGCACTATCAGATTTAGGTATTGACAGAAAACTATCGCCACGTCAGCCATCGCAAAGCAAAAGCGGTAAAGAGCAAAAATTCAAATACAAGAAACGGTCTTACCGTCACGATTATTTCACTCAAAACGAGCTTGTTACAATAAGGCCTATTGGTTCGATGCGCGGTGTGGAAATATGTCAGGTAAACGTTAACCCTGTGCGCTACAATCCAAAGCAAAACACTCTGATGGTGCTCAGCAACATTGAGTTTGACGTTAACTTTGACAGCAAATCGGGCCAATCTGGTGCAAATGGCAGTTCTCCCTATTTTGAAAATATCTACACAACACTTGACAACCACAAAAATGCGAAATCCGAAATTACCGATCATCCTGTTAAATATCTGATAATCACCGATACGGCATTTGTAGACGCATTATCAGATTTTATCAAATGGAAACGACAGAAGGGATTCAACGTTGTGGTTGCCACCACCGATACCCTCGGTAATTTTGCAAACGACATAAAAGAATGGGTTTCAACGCAATATCATTCAGCAACCGACGACAATCCCGCGCCATCGTTTTTGCTGCTGGCCGCTGATACCGACAAGATCCCGACATCACAAACAGGATCGTCATCAGGATATGGCACGGATCTTTACTACGCTTGTATGGACGGTAACGATGACATTATCCCCGACATATATTACGGACGTTTCTCGGCCCGCACAGCCGCACAGATGAAAGCCATAGCCGATAAAACCATCGCGTACGAAAAATATCAATTCGAAGACCCGTCTTATCTTGCAAAAGCCACGCTCATAGCAGGTTACGATGGATCATATCGTTCTTCCATAGGTATCCCAACGGTGGATTACATTGCCAATAACCGCATCAATGAGAAAAACGGATACAGCACTGTCAACAAGTACACAACAAGTTACACCGACTGCTATTCCGACATGTCGGTTTCTGTTGGTTTGATGACCTACACTGCTCACGGAGAGACCACAAGCTGGGTTAATCCCCAACTCACACAAAGCGATGTTAGATCTTTCGGCAATCAGGGGCAATTCCCATTTGTAGTAGCAAACTGTTGTCTATCGGGACAATTTACCAAAGACGAATGCCTGGGTGAGACATGGCTGCGATGTGAGAATAGCGGCGCAGTCGCTTATATCGGCAGTTCACCAAAAACCTATTGGGATCCAGATTTCTTTTGGGCAGTAGGTGCTCACCATAGAGTAAGCGGTGAATATCCTGATACCAGCGCCTCCACAACAGGAGCTTTCGACGTTCCGTTTGTGTCTGATTATGTATGCGGCGGAGCAATTATGTTTACTGGCAATATGGCTGTAACAGAGGCTTGGGACGAAGGTTATTACGACGACAAACGTCCTCTATACTATTGGGAAGGCTACAATTACCTTGGTGACCCTTCTCTGCTGGTTTATTTTGGTGAAGCGAAAGAGAACCCTGTCAGCCACAACATTACGATTCCTGTTAACAGTTCATCTGTAATTGTCAATGCATCGAGCGGATCGTATATTGCGATATCACAAAACGGTGAGCTGCTGGGTGCCTCATATGTAAAAGACGGCGAAAGCAGTGCAAATATATCCATCAAGCCCGTCAGCATACCATGCGACATTGATGTGGTTGTTACCAAACCCCGACACAAACCATACTTTGGAACAATTACAGCGTTGTTGCCCGACAAATCGTATTTGACAATAATGAACAATCCTTTCAAAAATAGGACTTTATGGTATGGAGGCTCGGCTAATTTCGACGTTGTGGTAAGCAATCTGGGCCAGCAGGAATCACAATCGGCCACAATCAGCATCACTAGCACAAGTCCGTTTGTGAAAAACGTAAGAGCAAACCAGACGACACTAAGCCCAATTGGCTGTACATCAAGCTGCACTATAGCGAACTTATGTCACATTGAACTGAATGAAGACATCGCCGATGGCACTAAAATTCCCTTCAGATTCACTATATACGAAAACGAAGAGACAACCAGCAACGAATACACACTTAATGTGACGGCGCCAAAACTGAAGTTAGACGCCACTGCCACCATCGACAAACCAAACGGGCAAATGCTCCCTGGCGAAACTGCCGACATCATCATACCAATTACTAATATCGGCCATGAACGTATCGATTTTGCCACTGTCAAACTGACTGCCATCGACGAGCAACCCCTGGTGCAAGTTATTAGTAGCGAACAGACTATCAGCAATCTAAGTCCTGGTGATACTGCAATATGCCGATTCACCATTTCTGCTGATGAACAAGCAGATATGATGACAATATTCGACTTCAAGGTCACTGCATTGGCCAGCAAGTTGGCACACTCCGACTCCAGCTTCTACACCGTAACTATCGGCAAACTTGAAGACAAAATCATCGGCACGGGAACATCAACCGCATACAATTATCCGTTTTATAATTATTATAAAACAAGCCGGACACAGATTCTATACACCGCATCTGACCTTGGGAACAAACCCATCCGCATCGAGGAGTTGGCATTCCAATTCTCCAGCATAACACAAGTTAACAGTTTTGGCGGATTCAAAGATTTGACAATAAAGATAAAACCCTATAGCTCTAATGATTTGGACGGACTGCAGGCTTTTGTCGATATGAGCAATGCCGAAACTGTTCTAAAGATAGATTTGATGAACCTCGAAAACAATGATTTGAATCTTAAGTTCGACAAACCGTTCGTATATAATGGGAAAAGTAACCTACTGATGGAAATCGGATGGGGGCAGAACATTAATTACATTGAAAAGAAATATACCCCCGACATTTATTGCCATTACACAGAAACATCGACAGTTATCTATGGAATAGACGATTATGCCGACTGCCCTGACGAAATTTCCAGAATTGAAAGCCACGTGAGCAAAAGGCCCAACACAATTTTCCGCTATCAAAAGCCCAAATATGTGGTTTTTGATGTTAAAGACAATGAGGGGCAACCCATAGCCAATGTCGAAATTGAAGTTGACGGCCGCAGTAAAAAAACAGATTCCAATGGAGAAGCTATTTTGTATGCCTTTACCAATAAAAAAATCGAATACAAGCTTAATTCCATAGATTACGCTGTATTACAAGAAGAAATGAGCAGCGTATCAAAAGACACAGTGCATTTCAGTCTGCAACTACAACATCTGAATGTGTTTGCAGTGACATTCCATGTATTCGATTCTGCAACCCACACAAGACTGACTAATGCGAAAGTGACTATAGGGAATATGCAACTCTCAACAAACGAATTAGGCATAGCAACATTTGACAAAATACCAAACCGACCACTTGAATACACCATTGAAGCCGACAACTACATCAGCATTACCAAAGCATTTCTTATCAATACAGATACGCTGTTGTCTGTCGGAATTGTCAAAAAACCGTGGATAACCTTCAATATCCATACCGACAGCACCCCGCATGCCAATATTGGCGTAAACATCTCAAACTCTGTTATTTTCACCGACAGCATTGGAATGGCCACACACACACCACAACGATTCGACACCATACCATATTCTATTGATATCAACAAAATAACAATAACCGACACCATTTTCAACCTTAGGAAACCAACAGCCGTCGACATCAATCTGGCTTTGATTGACACTGTTGCCCCCACTCTACCGCAACCCGGCGACACCAACCTGCAACGAACACACACCATTGTATTCTGCTTGTCGGATGGTTTAACGCCAATCGATTCAGTTCAGATAATGGTGAACGGCATTGAGAAAAATACAGATAGCACAGGTTGCGCCCTGTTCGACAGACTTACAACAGGAACCACAATCACCTACACTATATGTAAAGATGGCTACGAAACTACCGATGGCCATAAATCGCTAACTGATTCAATAATTTGCACCGATAACTCCATTATCAGAGTAACACTTAGAAAGCAAGCTAATACGAGCAACATTTATGAATATCAATCTGATATAAATATTTACCCCAACCCATCCGATGGCATTTTCACAATTGAGAACATCGATAATGCAAAAATATCATTATTCAATATCGATGGTAAATTGTTGAAAACCATAAAAATAACCAACAGCACCATCGATCTGCGCCCAATTGATTCCGGTCTCTACACGCTCGTTATCGAAACACCGAACGGCAGTGTGTCAACACAAATCGTCATTCGTTGAGAAATCGACAGTTTGCTACCGGATAGCTAAAACACGGCCAATCCGATTCTCCTAAATTACACTTCATACATAACCGACAAACCACTATATTTGCACCCTCAAAATTCAAAAGATATGGATATCCAAAAGTTGCTGAAAGAAACCACCGCAAAGGCCATCAAATCACTCTACTCGGCCGATGCAAACCTTGACCAGATAATGTTTTCGACCACTCGCAAAGAATTTGTGGGCGACTTCACTCTTGTTGTTTTCCCGTTTCTGAAAATATCGAAACAGAAACCCGAAGACACCGCCGCCGCCATTGGCGCTTTCCTGCGCGACAATCTGGCTGAAGTGGCTGATTTCAATGTTGTTAAAGGTTTCTTGAACATTCAGCTTTCGGCAACTTTCTGGACCGAATTTCTGAACGATGCCATTGCCGACGACCGCTTCGGAATGAAGCCGAAAGGCTCGAGCGGCAAGACTTTTATGGTCGAATATTCGTCGCCAAACACCAACAAGCCGCTGCACTTGGGGCATATCCGCAACAACCTCTACGGCTACTCGGTGGCGCAGATTTTGGAGGCCAACGGCCACAATGTTATCAAGGCTAACTTGGTGAACGACCGCGGAATACACATCTGCAAATCGATGCTGGCCTGGCAGAAATGGGGCAACGGCGCAACACCCGAAAGCCTCGGAGTGAAGGGCGACAAGCTCGTGGGCGACTACTACGTGCGTTTCGACAAGGAATACAAAAAGCAGATTGCCGACCTTAAAGCACAGGGAATGAGCGACGACGATGCAGCCAACAAGGCACCAATTATTCTCGAAGCCCGCGAAATGCTTCGCAAATGGGAAGCAGGCGACAAGGAAGTTGTCGACCTTTGGAAAACAATGAACGGCTGGGTTTATGCCGGTTTCGATGTCACATATAAAGCTCTGGGAATCAGCTTCGACAAGATTTACTACGAGTCGCAGACCTATATGCTTGGCAAGTCGATCGTGATGAAAGGCTTGGAAGACGGCGTTTTGTTCAAGAAAGACGACAACTCAATCTGGATTGACCTCACCGCCGACGGCCTCGACCAAAAGCTGCTGCTCCGCGGCGACGGTACATCGGTTTATATGACTCAAGACCTTGGAACCGCCCATCAGCGCTTTGAGCAGTTCAAACTCGACGAGCTACTGTATGTGGTTGGCAACGAGCAAATTTATCACTTCCAGGTTTTGAAACTCGTGCTCAAGAAACTGGGCTTCGATTGGTCGGACCACATCACGCACCTGTCGTACGGAATGGTTGAGCTGCCCGAAGGCAAGATGAAATCACGCGAGGGAACGGTTGTCGATGCCGACGACCTGATTGCCGAAATGGTGAATACAGCCCGCGAGACATCGGACGAGCTCGGCAAGCTGCAAGAGTTTGATGACGATTACAAATCGCAGATTTACAATATGGTAGGTTTGGGTGCGCTCAAGTATTTCATTCTGAAAGTGGACCCGAAGAAGACAATGCTCTTCAACCCGAAAGAGTCAATCGACTTTAACGGAAACACCGGACCGTTCATTCAGTACACCCACGCACGCATCTGCTCTGTACTGCGCAAGGCCGAAGAGTCGGGCTTGAAAGTGGCTGACAAGATTGACGCCGCAACCCAACTCAACGAGAAGGAGATGCAGCTTGCAAAACTGATCTTCGACTTCCCCGCTGTGGTTGCCGACGCTGGCACAAACTACAGTCCCGCACTGATTGCCAATCATTTGTACAGTCTTGCAAAGGAATACAACCAGTTCTACCACGACTGTTCGATTCTGAAGGAAGAAGACAGCAACGTGCGCAGTTTCCGTCTGGCATTGAGTAAGTTAACCGCAAAAGTTATTAAGACTGGCTCGGCTTTGATGGGAATTCAAGTTCCGGAGCGGATGTAAGATTCTAACTCTGCACTATCTATCTAGGTGTTGGAAAGCAAGATTGGCCAATCTTGTTAAAATTTCAGCGAAACTTTTTACAAGCATCGCCGTATATACTTGTGTGTATAAGTAAAATAACAAGTTATGAAAAGGCGACAAATCATACCGATTCTATTGACACTACTGGTTCTTGCGCCCACTCTGTGCGCTTGGGCAAAGACGATAAGTGGCACCGAAATACAATCGGGCACCCAAACACTTAACGAGAATCTAACCATTAGTGGCACATATACCATAAACGGTGACCTGACCGTAAAAGGCAATGTAACCGTAACTGGCAAAGGCTCACTTACAATAAATGGGAATCTGTATGTAACCGGCAGTTTCACTGGTGATTATCAAAGCGAATGGTTCACACCGAAATACTTTTCGAATGTAATTGTTAATGGCAATCTGGTTGTTGATAAGAAACTTACCGCTGATGGTAATCTCACTGTTAATGGCGACTTGACGGCCAACAGTATGGATGTCAGTCACAGCATTATCATTGGCGACGACGCATCAATCACTATCGACAACAAACTGACCGGCAACACTAGCATTACCGTAAACGGCCAACTGCAAGCAGGATCGGTCGAGAACAACTACCCTCTGACTATTAACGAAGGCGCAACGATGGTCGTAAACGGCCAACTGACTGGCGACGACAACATTACCGTAAACGGCCAACTACAAGCGGGCTCAGTTGAGAATAACTACCCATTGACTATTAACGAAAGTGCAACAATGACCGTAAGCGGTCAACTGACTGGTGATGATAACATTACTGTAAACGGCCATTTTGAAGCTGGCTCTGCCGAGATAAACAAAAACCTGAATATTGGCAGCGATGCAATGATGATAGTAAGCAACACGCTCACCGATGACGGCAATATAACCGTTGCCGGAAAACTTGAAGCTGGCGAAATTGTTGTTAATAAGAATTTGACTGTCAACTCAGATGCCGTGATATTCGTTAATAAAGACGAGACTGATTCAAATCCCAATGGCAATCTTACCGTTAATAGCGACGGCAGCCTTAAACTTCAATCTGGTTCAACATGTATTGTTGAAGGAAATCTAAAACAAGACGGAACTGTATCAATATTAAAAGCATTGTTCACACTTTTAAATGAAACAGCCGAAACCGGTGACATTGAAGCCCAAAATGCAATGATGGTTGTTTGTGGCGACTACGAGATTTATTCGACTGAATTATTGGGTAATAGCGACATGGATGCGGAATATATAAACCCAAAAGAAAACGAGATTTATGTATTCGGTAATAATCAATTGAGTAAAGTTGGTATCTCAGAAGACAATCTGAAAAACAAAAGTGATTTTGAAACCAATTACAAGAGTGTAGAAAATTTCACAAGCATTATTCTCCCTATTGAGCTTGTATATTTCAACGCTCACGAATTTGGAAGCGGTGTCAGGTTTGAGTGGGAAACCGCTTCGGAACTTAACAACGACTTCTTCACAATCGAATTCAGTATCGATGCTGTTGAGTTTACCGAACTAACCACTATTGATGGCGCTGGAACATCGACCGAGCCGCATAGTTACCGCTACACCGACTTCTCGTCGCACGAAGGCACTATCTATTACCGGCTCAAGCAAACCGATTACGATGGAAAATTCAGCTACTCTGGAATGGTTTCTGTGGTGTTTGCCGAACAACATGCAGCTGAAGCAGAAGACAACTTCATCAACTTTGTCATCTACCCGAATCCAGCCACCGACCACATTACTATCAGCGGCGGCAATTACGAGAGCATATCGTTTGTATCGGCCAATGGTGCTGTTCTGAAACGTGAAGCCGCTCAAGGCACGCACAACATCACCCAGCTGCCCAAAGGTCTGAACTTTGTAATTATCCACACGACTAATGGCGATGTGAGCCAACGTTTTATCAAACGTTAATCATATATAATTGAGCACAAACAACCCCGATTCAGTATTGAGTCGGGGTTGTTTTTTGCCTAAACCAATAAAAAGAGAGTTCATCTCACGACGAACTCTCTCCCATTGATTATAATAACATTTAAATCTTACTTGTCCAATCCTTCGATTGTCTGGATCTTGCCATCCTTGTCGTATTGCAACTCGCAGACTTTCAAGCTTCGCAACCAGGTCTTGTCGTTCGATGGAACACAATCGTGATGGAACAGATACCACTTGCCGTTGAACTCAGCAATAGCATGGTGTGTTGTCCAGCCAACAACCGGGGTAAGAATCACGCCTTGATATGTGAACGGTCCATACGGATTGTCGCCGATTGCATAGCAAAGGAAGTGGCTGTCACCGGTTGAGTATGAGAAGTAGTACTTGCCGTTGTACTTGTGCATCCACGATGCCTCGAAGAAGCGGTGCGGATCACCGGCCTTGAGCGGCTGCCCGTTCTTGTCGACAACCAACACACGACGTGGTGCCTCGGCAAACTGCAACATATCGTCACTCATCTTAACCACGAAGCTCGGAAGAGCCGGCATGTCAGGTTTTGCAAAGAGCTCGCCGCTGCGTGTTGGCTCTGCTCCCATATCAACGAGTCCGTTATTGTCGCCATGTTTGCCGTGAATCGGCTCAAAACCCGGTGCAAATGGTTGCCACCACTGAAGCTGACCGCCCCAAAGTCCACCAAAGTATGTGTAAATGGTGCCGTCATCGTCCTTGAACACGCAAGGGTCGATAGAGAACGAACCGCGAATTGGCTGCGGTTGCGGCTTGAACGGACCTTCCGGCTTGTCGGCTACTGCCACGCCAAGACGGAATACGCCATCGTATCCTTTGCCAGAGAAAACATAGTAGTATTTGCCGTTTTTCTCCACAACGTCACTGTCCCACAGCTGTTTTTCAGCCCATGGCACATCTTTCACATCAAAAATAACACCATGGTCGTTGACTTTGCCCGTCATCGGGTCACCATCAATCGAGAGTGCGTGATAGTCCTTCATCTGGAAGTGGCCGCCATCGTCATCCTCTTCGGCACCAGCTTCCCAGTCGTGTGACGGATAAATAAATACTTTGCCGTTGAAAACATGAACCGCAGGGTCGGCCATATAATCGGCAAGAAATAAATAACGTTTCTGTGTCATTGTTTTAAGTTTTTGGTTATTAACGATTTCGTTAGTTCGAAGTTTTAAGTATTCTGTCTACGTTTAAGTATTATTTCTGTTCCATAGCCAGTTTGACAATCGCATCAACAAACGGTTTCGGCTGATAGTTGCGGTCGATGGCGAGCGGATAGTCGGTACGGCCTGCCATTGGCCAGCCGTTTTTCCAACTGTCGGCATCGGTTACGCCCCAGAATGTCACACGGTCGATAACATCGGCATGTTTGAGATAGATACTAAAGAGTTTTACGAAGAAATCGGTCTGCTCCTGTGCCTTAGCTGCCGGCAGACTGTCGGTGTATGGATTCATCTCCTTCATGTACTCGAAATTGGTCTCCACTGCAGCTCCATAGTTACCCATTGGCCAAGGCAGAACGCTCAGGTCAAGCTCAGTAGCCATAACCTTCACTCCTTCTGCGGCATATGCCTCAATGCTTCTTTCATACTCTTCAAGATTGGTATTGAAAGCAACATGCGATTGCATTCCAATGCCATCTATTCGGCAACCTGCCTCTTTCAACTCACGCACAATACGGATAGCACCCTCGCGTTTCGACGGGTTGTCCATGCCATAATCGTTATAGTAGAGTTCGGCATCGGGGTCGGCCTCATGAGCGAACTGGAAAGCCAACTTAATGTATTCGGGACCAATAGTGCGGTAGAACTGCGTAGGACGCAACTCGCCGTTGTCAAGAAGAGCCTCGTTCACAACATCCCAACCTTTAATCTTGCCTTTATAACGCGATACCACCGTTGTGATGTGCTCTTTCATACGACTGATAAGCTCCTCTTTTGTAACAGGCTGTCCCATATCATCTTTAAAGAACCAGTAAGGCACCTGCGAGTGCCATACAAGGCAATGGCCCGTCAAAACTTGACCATTGCGCTGAGCAAGCTCAACCAGAGCGTCGGCGTCACGCCAGTCGTACAAGTCTTTTTTCGGATGAATCTCCTCCGGTTTCATACAGTTTTCGGGCACAAGCGCACTGAACTGATCGCGAATTACACACTGGACTTTCGAGTCGGCACTTTTCACCTGCCGAATGTTGACTGCCGCTCCTATCAGGAACTTGCCTTCGAAAGCCTGACGCATAGTGGTTTTGCCATTGTCAGGACAATCGCACTGCTGCGGCAGATTTGACTGTTGATTGCCAGCATTATTGCCTCCGCAACTCACAAGAGCCGCTGCAATTGCCGCAATTGATAATATTCTGATATTCATAGTCATATAATAAAAAGACGGAAGGATAACTACACCTTCCGTCTTTGATTAGAATTCGTTATGCTTTTGCGCGAGCTTCAATTTCGCGGCTCATCTCGTCAAGTCTCTCATCGGTGAGAGGATACTTTTTAATAAGATAGGCCACAATAACCAAAAGCACTGCAGGAATTATGGTAGTGAACACCAAAATTGCATTCTGCGCAGTGGCCGAATATTTGCCCAACTCTGTATAATAAGCATTTACAGGTGCGCTGATGAACGATGCAAGGAACACTACAACGAAGATTCCGAGCACAAGTTGAAGACATTTGTTAGCCTTGAACTCCCTCCACATATCACCAAATGAAACAGGTTTTTCGGGTGTAGTGGTGATATTCTCCTTGCTGCCCAGGAAGCAAAGTGTCAAAAGAACAAAACCGACGAGTGCGAACACGCAAGTAACTGTAAACCATGCACCCGGTGCGGTAGGCAGAGCCGACTCCTCACTTGCCAAGTTAAAGCCAATCAGACCCATTACCAATGGGGTAATCCAACCGGCTATTGAGAAACCAGCCTTGAAAGCAACACCTGCAAGAGCGTTGACTGTAGCCGCCGGACGGTTTCCTGTACGGTGTTCAGCCTCAGTGATTACCTCAGGAACAAGCGCCCACATCAGAGAGCCTACAAGCAGACCAACACCCGTCATAATTTTTGCAACCTTAACTATTGTGGCGCAGCTTTGAACATCGAAGAATTTACCAATGATGAACAATATTGCAAAACCAATCAGGCCGATTGCAAGAAGCAGATAATAAAGACCTTTCTTACCGAACAATTTCTTCAAAGCCGGCAGCAACGGCAGAATAATGAATGCCGGAATGGTACCGATAGCCATAAATATTGCCTGATCCCAGTTGATTGCCGAATGAACGCAAATAGCAAGACCGATCGGGAAACCTGCCTGAACAATAATCTGACCGATATTGGCACAAACCATACGAGTAGAGGTAAGAATAAGAACCTCGTCGTTGTCGCGGGTCATACTTGCCATAATCGAGCCGTACGGGATATTCACTACTGAATAAATCATGCTCAACAAGGTGTAGCTGACTGTGGCATAAACCATCTTCATTCCCATCGACCAAGTGGCAGCTGCCGGAAGCATCAGGAAGCAAGCGGCAATTGTGAGCGGAATACCACCCCAAAGAAGATAAGTGCGGTACTTGCCCAATTTAGGATTGCGGTTATCGATATACTTTCCAACTACAGGACTCCAAAAGCAGTCGATAAGACGAACTGTAAGAATCAATCCGCTGACAAAAGCCGGATTAATTTTCAGAACAGTAGTAAGATAAAGCATTAAGTAGCACGCCACCGTTTGGAAAATCAGGTTTTGCGCCAAATCGCCAGAGCCAAAGCCGATACGCTGAGCCCATGATAGTTTGTAGAATCCTTTTTGCTCTACATCATTTTTTAATTCCATTTTTAGTTTAGTTTTAATGTTATTACGATGTCAATTTCACGCCCCAAAGAGCACAAAATGCGACATTCCAAATGTAAATTTTTGTTTAATGTTTCCGTCACTTGTTTCGATTTTTTTTCAAACGGCACAAAAAAAACAGCTTCTCGTCATTTTTTATTGTCTGCAGTAACCATCGAAAACAAAACAACACTATCTTGCACAATAATTTTAAAAATGAATGAATATGAAAAAGATTCTTATTGCGGCTGCATTGCTTTTCACGGCAAATGTGGCAATGTGCCAGTTAGGTTTTGGTATCAAAGGCGGTCTTAACTCTACAAAATTAAAGATGAAAGATGTAACCGAGACCATTAAAACCGATGATGGCGATATGAAAGTCACCATGGAAGAAGCCGCTTCCGATTTAGGTTATCATGTCGGTGTATTCGCACGCATCAACGCTTTAGCAATGTTTGTGCAGCCCGAAATCTACTACACCAACATGAGCACTCACATTAGAATCAACCCCGAAGGCGACATTACCGCTCGCAACGATGCCGATGTTAAGAATCACCGTATTGACATTCCTGTAATTGTGGGCACCAAGCTCGGTCCTGCCCGTTTGGGATTTGGTCCTGTGGCATCGTTCAACTTGAAATCGGATTCGAAAATCAGTACTGAAGCCCGCAGATACGCAGGTTCGGGCGGGTTTAAGAACGCCAAAAAATCAGCCTTGTTCAGCTTGCAGCTTGGTGCCGGCCTTGATTTGGTCAACAAACTCACATTGGATGTCCGCTACGAATTCGGACTTAGCAAATTGAGCGATGAAGTTGTGTTCGGAAATCAAACTTTCAAAACCGCTCAACGTACCAACTCATTCATCGCCAGCATTGGTTGGATGTTCTAAACAACATGCATAAAAACAAAAAATCCTGCCAAACAATGTTTGGCAGGATTTTTTTTAATACACTCTAACCTTTACTCTTCACTCTATCCCCACTACCCTTTCCTATAATTCTGCTCCCACTTCCAAGCCGAAAGCGTCATATCGTCAATTGAGAGTTGAGCCTTCCATCCAAGTTCGTTGTTGGCAATACGAGTATCGGCCCAAATCTGCTCAATATCACCCTCGCGGCGGTCGGCAATCTTATAGTTGAGTTTCACGCCCGAGACCTTCTCAAACGATTTTATAACCTCGAGCACCGAATATCCGTTGCCCGTGCCGATATTAAACACTTCAAAATCAGCTTTATTCTTTCTGCTTATCATCCTATCGACAGCCACAATGTGCGCCTTTGCCAAATCAACCACGTGAATGTAATCGCGAATACAGCTGCCATCGGGTGTGTTGTAGTCGTCACCAAAGACGCTCAACTGCTGACGGATACCGTAGGCCGTCTGCGTAATGAACGGCATAAGGTTGTTTGGCACACCGCGCGGCAGTTCGCCAATCAGTCCCGACGGGTGCGCTCCAATGGGGTTGAAATAGCGCAAAGCAATACCGTGGACAGCACCTGCAGCAGCCTTCACCGTGTCGCGCAAGATATTCTCGCACACCTGTTTAGTGTAGCCGTAAGGCGATTCGGCAGGCTTGATTGGCGCCGACTCATCGACAGGCAACTTGTCGGGCTGGCCGTAAACTGTGCACGATGACGAGAACACAATGTTCTGCACGCCGTGACGCTGCATTGCCTCAAGCAAATTGATAAGCGAAGTGAGATTGTTGCGGTAGTATGTGAGCGGAATCTTCACCGACTCGCCCACCGCCTTCGACGCTGCAAAATGAATTACACCGGCTATATCTTTTTCTTTTTCAAACAATTCCTCAACCTTCAACTGGTCCTTCAAATCGAATTCATAAAACGCCGGACGGACACCCGTTATCTGCTCAATGCGGTCGACGATAAAACGCTCCGAGTTTGACAGATTATCCACTATCACAACCTGATAGCCCTGACCAATCAACTCGCAAACTGTATGCGAGCCAATGTAGCCCGTTCCGCCTGTAACAAGAATTTTCGCTTTCATATTATTGAGTTATAAGTTTTTAAGTTTAAAGTTTTAAGCCATTAGGCATAAGGCAAAAGTATGAATTTTCAATTCTCAATTCTCAATTTTCAATTCTCAATTCTCCTGCACCATCAGCAATAACCACCTCATATATAACCGGTTCACGGCCGTCGGGGGTTTTATAATTGCGTTTCACAGCCGACTCAAAATCAGCAACTTTTGTTTTTTCGACAAGCGTGATTGTGCAGCCTCCAAAGCCGCCGCCCATCATACGTGAGCCCAAAACGCCGGGTACCGTCCGCGCAATGGCTACCAACTGGTCGAGTTCAGTGCAACTGACTTCGTATTTGTGGCTCAAGCCCTCGTGCGAGCCGAACATCAACTGCCCGAATGCCGCAAAATCGCCATCGGCCAAAGCCTTGCAGCCCGCCAAAAGCCGCTCGTTCTCCTCAACAATGTACGAGCAACGCCGGTAAACCACATCGCCAAACTCCGCACGGTGAGCCTCTATCATCTCCTCCGTGGCATCGCGCAACGACCGCACACCATTGTAATATTTCTGCAGAATCCTCACTCCTTCCTCACACTCCGCACGTCGCTTGTTATACTCCGACGACGCCAACGAGTGCTTGACACCCGTGTTCACCAAAACAAGCCGATAGTTGGTCATATCGAGCGGAAAGTATTCAAAATCAAGGCTTCGGCAATCGAGACGAACCACGTGGCCGGCCTTTCCGTGCATCGACGCAAACTGGTCCATAATGCCGCAGTTGACGCCTGCGTACTCGTGTTCAGCCATCTGAGCGAATTTGGTCATTGTCAGACGGTTAACACCAAGACCGAACATCGAATTTATTGCAAAAGCCATTCCCACCTCGATAGCTGCCGACGACGACATTCCCGCGCCCAACGGCACATTGCCGCCGAAAACGCAGTCGAACGCCGGAACCGTCAGTCCGGCCTTGCGGAACTGCGCCACAACCCCCAACAGATAATTGGCCCACGCCGTATGGCTTACGCCGATATTATCAGCCTCTGTTTCAAACGATTCGTTCAAATCGAAGGCGAAAAAGCGGAAACGCCCAACACTGTTCGGCTTCACGGCAAAGGCAATCATCTTATCGACAGCCGCCGGAAGCACAAAGCCCTCGTTGTAATCGGTGTGCTCGCCAATCAGGTTCACACGACCGGGGGCGCGAAACATCTGCGGCTCCGCACCGAAAAGTGCTATGAATTTATCTCTAATTTTCTGATTCATTGAGTTTCTGTTCATTGAATTTGTAATAGTAGGCGCCCTTTTTCGACACGCTCGTGTCTTTGGTATCAAGTCTGTCGAGAACACCGAACGACAGCACTTTCTTGCGGAAATTTCCCGGGTCGAAATCTTTCGAAAATATTGAGTTATAAAGACTTCTCAGCTGTGTAATGGTGAATGTCTCTGGCAAAAGTTCGCGGCCGACAAGGTGGTAGTTCGCCTTCTGACGCAGCCGCTCGAGCGACAACTCGAACATCTGCCTATGGTCGAAAATCAAGGTGGGCAGCGACTTCACCGGCCACCACTCCGCTCCGTACTCCGACGACAGTTTCATTCGTTCGCCGTCGATAACAATCAGCGCATAGAACACAACGCTGATAACGCGCCCG
This sequence comes from Salinivirgaceae bacterium, assembly GCA_017650325.1. Taxonomy (GTDB): domain Bacteria; phylum Bacteroidota; class Bacteroidia; order Bacteroidales; family SZUA-534; genus RUG13583. The sequence continues at coordinate 17,027 of JAGCFC010000196.1, forward strand.
CCCGGGTCACGATTGGGCTCCGAGAAGGTTGACACCTGCTCAAGGAATATGTCGTGCAAGCCCGTAATGCGGTGCAGAACGCGCGCGGCGGCCGTCTCTGCCGACTCGTCGGCGTTCACCCAACCGCCAATCAGCGACCATTTGCCCTTCTCAGGCTCCTTTTCGCGCTGAAAAAGCAAGAGTTTCAATTCTCCCTCGTGGTATCCGAATATCGCACAATCGATTGATACCAAGTATTTTTCCTGATTATTATATGATTCTAAAATCATTGTTGTAGCTGTATTTCCAACCAACAAATATATAAAAGTATGGTTTACTTTTAAAGACTTTTTGGAAAATGCGTGTTTTTGCGCTCACAAAGGTACAGTTTGGGGCGTATAGAATCGCCATAATTGACAGAACATTTAGGTTTAGTTTGGATTCGTTTGGTTAGAAACAACAAAAGCCATTGCAAGGTGCTGAATTTTCGTGTCTTTCGTGTGTTCCGTAGTTAAAACAAAAATCCCCAACCATTTCCGGCTGGGGATTTATCTAATCGCAATAAAATTGTTTTTCAATTACTTGCAAGCGCAGCGCGGTTTCAGTTGTTTGAAGAAATCGTTGCCCTTGTCGTCGACCAAAATGAAGGCTGGGAAATCCTCAACCTCAATCTTCCAAATGGCCTCCATACCGAGTTCGGGGTACTCAACGCACTCAATGCTCTTAATGTTGTTCTGCGCCAAAATGGCTGCGGGGCCGCCGATTGAGCCAAGGTAGAAGCCGCCGTGTTTCTGGCAGGCATCGGTAACGCACTGCGCACGGTTGCCTTTGGCAAGCATTATCAGGCTGCCGCCGTGGTCCTGGAACTCGTCAACGTACGGGTCCATACGGCCTGCAGTGGTTGGGCCCATTGAGCCGCAAGCCATTCCTGCTGGTGTTTTGGCAGGTCCCGCGTAGTAAATCGGGTGGTCCTTAATGTACTGCGGAAGGTCCTCACCTGCATCCAAACGAGCTTTGAGTTTGGCGTGTGCAATGTCGCGGCCTACGATAATGGTGCCGTTAAGACTCAAGCGTGTTGCCACGGGATATTTCGACAGTTCTTTCAGAATATTGGCCATCGGCTGGTTAAGGTTGATACGAACGGCATCGCCCTCGCCTGCGTTGCGCAAAGCGGCTGGAATCAGGCTGCCCGGATTGTCGTCCATCTTCTCAATCCAAATACCGTCTTTGTTGATTTTGCACTTAATATTGCGGTCGGCCGAACAGCTGACGCCAAGGCCGATTGGGCAACTTGCACCGTGTCGCGGCAAGCGGATAATACGCACGTCGTGAGCCATATATTTGCCGCCGAACTGTGCTCCAAGTCCGATTCGGTGTGCCTCTTCCAACACCTGCTTCTCGAGTTCGACATCGCGGAAAGCGCGACCATACTCGTTGCCTGTTGTGGGCAGACTATCGTAATAGTGTGTTGAAGCGAGTTTGACGGTGAGAAGGTTCTTCTCGGCCGACGTTCCGCCAATCACAAAGGCAATGTGGTACGGCGGGCAGGCGGCTGTGCCGAGCGTTTTCATCTTCTCGACAAGGAACGGAACCAACGTGCCTGGGTTCTGGATTCGGGCCTTGGTCTCCTGATAGAGATATGTCTTGTTGGCCGAACCGCCACCCTTTGTGACGCACAGGAAGCGGTACTCCATTCCCTCGGTTGCCTCGATATCGATTTGCGCTGGAAGGTTGCATTTGGTGTTCACCTCGTCGTACATTGTGAGCGGCGCGTTCTGCGAGTAGCGCAGATTCTCCTCGGTGTAGGTTTTGAAGACACCGAGCGAAAGTGCCTCCTCGTCGCAATAGCCTGTCCACACCTGCTGTCCCTTCTCGCCGTGAACAATGGCGGTACCTGTGTCCTGGCAAAGCGGAAGCATTCCTTTGGCGGCCACCTCGGCGTTGCGAAGGAATGTCAGGGCCACGTATTTGTCGTTTTCCGAAGCCTCGGGGTCGCTTAAGATTTTGGCAACCTGCTCGTTATGCGAGCGGCGAAGCATAAACGACACATCGCGGAAAGCGGCGTTTGCCATAGCGGTCAGACCCTCTTTGGCGATTTTCAGAATAGGCTTGCCCTCAAATTCCGAAACCGACACATAGTCTTTAGTCAGCAAATAGTACTCCGTCTCGTCTTTGCCGAGCGGAAACATTGGTTGGTAATGAAATTCTGCC
>JAGCFC010000197.1 GCA_017650325.1 Salinivirgaceae bacterium
CCGTCGCGCTCCGTCTGGCGGACGCAAATGGCCAAAGGCATTTACACACCGCACCGTGTGAGCCTTATAACATGTATGATTAACAATGATTTAAGTTCGACACTTCAAGATTTCCTGACTCAACTTGAAGTCGATGCTTACATTGAGCAGGCCCGTAACGTGCGCGAACTTGTAAAGCCGCTGCCGTTCGGCATTCCTGGCGATACGGTCAAGTTAAGAAGCACACCTTCAACCATTTTTAGGTTCACTGTGCCGCGCGAGAACGTCAAAGATACCATCAACGCCATCATTGCTTTGGTGGGATTGAACGAGCCTGGTCGCGGAACCATCTTCTCTCAAGACCTTATGGAGTTCAGCAACCAGCCGCCAGTCATCAATCTGGCTTTTTTGGATAGTAAAAAGGTTGAGAACGAGGATGTTACATTGCTAAATCATCTTTCGTATATGATTTGCGTGCTGTCGGAGAACGGTGAAGGTGACAATCTGGCCAAAAACGCGCTTGATCTGGGCATCTGCGTGCCGCAGCTCACCAATGCAACGGGCAACGACATCCGTGACCAACTAGGGCTTATCCGTGTGACCATTCCAGCAGAGAAGGAAATTGTGCATTTGATTATGCCAGAGCACGATTCGAGCAGCATTGCCCAATTGCTGGCAGAGCAGGCCAAACTCGACCGTCCGGGCCGTGGTTTTATCTATCAAACGCCTATCACTATGGGACTTATCGACACCTACATGAAGGTGGGTGGGCAGAAGTTCGCCGCATCGATGGAGCAGGTGATAGCCGCTATCGACTCGCTCAAGGGCAACACCAACTGGCGCCGCCGTCTTGACGCCGAAGGATCGGCCGACAGCCGCAACGCATGTGTTCATTCCGATAACTGCGAGGTTACCATCATATCGGACGAGGACCGCATCGACGACTTGCGTGCTACCTGCCTTAACGTTGGCGCAACTGGCGCAACCACAACACGTATTACAAGAATATCGGGGCAAGGCGAACTCGGCAAACAGTCGCTTGTGCGCAGTGCCGTCAGCATTCCCGCAACAATGGCCGACACGGTGGTCGATTCACTGCTGCAAATCAGCACCATCGACAAGGAGAACGTTGACAAAATCAAGGTTCTCGACTCGCCGTCGACGTATGTGAGAGCGCTGTAATAAGTTGTTTGTTTGATTGAGCGTAATTGGGCTATTTTATATACGGCAAATTGAATCCGACGCTGAAGTAAAAGCATCTTTTTTCCGTCTTATAGTCATTCGAACTAATAAACGTGATCGGGCCGATTGGGGTACGGATTAAAAAGCCTTCCGCAAGGGCTCCGTTTATATACGATGGACATAACACGTCAATGTCGGACAGCGAGTCGTAGGCAGCCATGACGTTCAGACGGATAAGGCCATTCACGTATTTTAAAAGTTCGAGGCCGAAAGGTGTATAATCCTGGAATCGGAGTGTGATGCCAGACATGCAGTAATTATGCGTGCTGTACTGGTTCAGCTTCAAGCCTGCAAACGGTATTTGACCATAGCGCTTGTTGTAACGATAGCCACCTATGAAGAACTGGTCGGCAAAGTTCATATCGTCAGTGCCAATGCCAATACTTGCTGATGGGAGAATTGTGATATGGTCTTTCATGACTGTGAACGCATATTGGAAATTCGTGTTGATTTTCAAGTAGCTGGTGCGGTCACAAACAGAATCAGCTCTTTCATAAAGTTCAACTGTCTTGTACGATCCCAGTACACCTTTAGCCTCAATGTCCCAACGTGCGCCCGATTTAGGATAGATATTGTGGTCGAGCGAGTTGTGCTTCATTTTCAAGCGCAGGCCAAACTGATAGTATTTGTTCGAGTTGGTGTCGGGCAGAGCCGAAAAGACTTTATGGTCAACCTTTGTGTATAAAGATTCATAAAAAGTTGAGGCACATAATTTTGTGTGGCTTCCGAACGCCTTGTTTATGCCAATGACATCCCAGTTGAAATGGTTGAATTTGATCTCGCCGAGTTTATAGTCGTTGTCGTAAAGTCGTTTAAAATCGAGAAAGTACTCCAGTTGTGAGCTGAGGCTCAAAGTATTGTTTTTGCTGATGTTCCGGCTGATTTGGCCTTGTATGCCGGGATGCCGGTTGATATTGCCGAAAACAAATGCGTCATACTTCTTGTTCAGAAAGTTGCGGCGGCTGTATTTAACTGTAAACCCGATGTTGTATGTCTCGTCATAGTATATTCCCATGTCGATTTGCGCTGGACCTTTCTCCTTTACGGTAATAATGAGTGCGATTTTTCCCTCGGGAGTTGTTTCGATACTGTAATTAATTGATTTATAGAGTAGCGTTGAATACAGTCGAGTGATTCCATCTTCAATCATATCCACCGAAACATACTGATTCTCATCGATGCCGATGATGCCGTAGGCGTTCTCCTTGTCGGTATTTTCAATGCCGCAGATTATAACGCGGCTAATTTTTATTGAGTCGTGTCTGACAAGCGGTGCTGGGCGGTGGCGCGGCTCAATGGCATTTAGTGAGTCGGCAAGTTTTTTAAGGTCGACAATTATGCTGTCAGCAGCTTCTTCGCCTCGTTTGATAATCTTGTCCGCCTGCAAGAAATCAGATGGTTGCACGCCTTTAACATTGGGCGTTATCAAGTATTTTTTATCAACCATTTTTGCTTGCTCCCTTGAATCGTTTACGCCGCCAAACATCAGTACACGGCCTGTAATTTTTGCGATTGAGTTCATTTCGCCTGCAGTAACCGACTCATCATAACCAGTATAGGAGCCAATCACAATGTCGGCACCCATCTTGCGCACATCTTCAACAGGGAAGTTATGCATCACGCCGCCATCGACAATAAGCATCGTATCGGCCAGAGTCTCAATCAATACAGGCGAGAAAACCAACGGAATGGCCATGCTGCTGCGAATGGCTTGTGCAAGGTCACCTTCCTTGAATTCAACCTGTCTTCCTTTCAGAATATCAACGCCATAGCAGCGAAACGGAATGGGGTAGTCATCGAAACTATTAATGCCGGCTGTACACCATGTCTTGCGTGAGAAAAACTGAGAAAGGTTCTGTCCCTCAATCACACCAGATGACCGAATCAGTTTGCCGCCCTCAAAAGTGAATTCCACAGGGAAACAGCCAAGGTCATCTTTCTGGTTTATTGATATAAAGCGCGTGTCAAGCGTGTTCGACATCAACTCAAGCCAATTTGAGTTGCGGGCAAAATCCTCAAGTTCATCAACCGAATAACCTATTGAGTATAAAGCGCCTACAATGCTACCCATGCTGGTTCCGGTAATGTAATCGGGGTAAAGCCCAACCGACTCAAGTTTTCTCAAAACACCGATGTGAGCCATGCCTTTTGCTCCACCTCCTGAAAGTACCAAGCCGACTTTGGGCCGTTTTGAAACTGCAACAGTATCATTTTGTGCTGACAATGCAACACAATTGAAAATAAGCACCGATATCAGTGCAAATACAAATATTTTTTTAACCATTTTGTCGAATAAATAGGTGCCGAAAAATACACTATTTTATGATATATGTATATCTAAACTTGTGATTAGGCTCATTTTTTTTCATTTAAAAGGTGTTTTTTCATAAAACACAAAATACCAAACTGAAAGCTTCCCCATAATGGTGAGTTTTTATTCTCATTATCATAAATGACAGCTGGTTGTCATTTGGGTGTTTGTGTTAATTGTTTGTAAATGAATGATATGAATAACGCTTGTGCGGGGCGGAGATTTTTGTGTTCCCCAAAAAATGACTTGTTATGGTAGGGTAATATGATGTATATTTGTTATATGTATGTGAACGCGTTTGAGAAGCGCTCACGCAAAACAGGTTTTAATACGTATTTAAAAGAGAGATTATGAAAAAGATTTTTTTATCGGTGATAGCAGCAACAATGTGTCTTCAGCTTTCAGCGCAGTCTTTTAGCACCGCACCAACCGAAGGCTACCGCGGATTCGCAAGTTTGAACATGTTTGCAGGACAGGGCAAATATCCATACGACCGTTTTGCAATCAGCACCGTACACGGATTCCAATCGGAGCAGCTGTTTATGGGTTTGGGTACATCGCTTCAGTTTGTAACCAACAACGACGACAGTTACTACGATGGCCACTACGATGAAAACGGCATATATATATATGATTATAACGATGACTATAACGACTTCGAATTTGCCATGCCATTCTTCTTCAATCTCAACTACGAGATGCCGATGGGCAAGTTTGCGCCGTTTGCCGACCTGAAACTCGGCTATGCAGTTGGCGATGTCAGCGGCATATATGTGTTGCCGTCGGTCGGACTGCGCCTGTCGCACTTTAGCGTGTGGTGCGGCTACAACTTGCTGCAAGACAAGCAAGTAAAAAACAAAGAAACAAAAACAACCGATTACCATTCAATAGCTGTTGGTGTGAGTATTGACTGGGGAGGAAGAAAATAAGAAAACCTAAAAGTCAGTTTTGTATGAGCAGTCGCTGCAACGGGGGTCGCCCTGTTGCGGCGATTGTGTTTTTATACATGTCAAAAAAAAGTGATCCTTTTTGCCGATTTTTCAATGTAATCCACCTTCCGATTTCTGATTATTTTTGCCGCAGTCAAAAACCGATTTTTTTTGGTCAGATTTTCGTCAAAAAAATGATTGAAAAACCTACTTAAACCTACTTAAAAATAATAGCGGTTTAGTTTTCAGATAGTTATAAAATTTATTTATAGTAAATTGATTTTCAGCAATTTGTAAAAAAAATAATTTTTTTTTATTTTTTTTTCATTTGATATTTAGAACAATAACGTGAAAGTGAATTTTGCAATAGCAAAATTGTTTTTTTTTCTTCGATTTTTTAACAAAGTTTGTACATCGAAAAACAGAAAAAACAAGTCATTTATTATCAGATGAATAAGGATTATAAGCAAGTCTGGAGCAATTGCTTGCGCTTTATTAAGGACAATGTTAACGGTGCAGAGTACAGAACTTGGTTTGAAACCATAGTTCCGATTAAGCTAAATGAGAAAGTTTTAACCATCCAGGTACCAAGTCCATTTTATTATGAGTACTTGGAGGAGACGTATATTGACTTGTTGCGCAAGGCGTTACATTCCGAACTTGGCGAAGGCGCAGGGTTGGAGTATAATGTGGTTATGCGGAATCCCATACCACACAACCCCGGTACAGTTATCAAACTGCCTACAAACGACAAAAAAGATCTGTACAACAATCCTGTTAACATGCCCAACGAGGATCACTCTTCAATAAAGAATCCTTTTGTAATACCTGGTATTCAAAAGTTGCAGATTGATCCGAAACTTAACAATCGCAACACTTTTAGCCGTCTGGTTGAGGGCGAGTTCAACCGTCTGGCGCGTTCGGCAGGATATGCCATCGCAACCAATCCGGGAAAGACGACTTTTAATCCGTTGTTTATTTATGGCGGCTCAGGACTGGGCAAGACACATCTGGCTCAGGCCATAGGCATTGAAACCAAAGACCGTTTCCAGGACAAGGTCGTGCTCTATGTCACAGGCCATGAGTTTACCACACAGTTTGTTGACGCTACTCATAACAATAACCGCAATGATTTCTTGCACTTCTATCAGATGATAGACCTGCTGATAATTGATGATATTCACGAATTGTCTGGCAAGCCAAAGACGCAGGATATTTTCTTTGAGATTTTCAATCATCTGCACCAAACCGGCAAACAGTTGATTATAACCTCCGATAAGGCTCCTGCCGATATGGAAGGTATTGAGGACCGCCTGCTGTCTCGTTTCAAATGGGGCTTGTCGGCCGAATTGACCAGTCCAGACTACGAGTCGCGCAAGGCAATTCTGAAGCAGTACGCATACAGCGAAGGAATTGAAATCAACGACGACATCATCGACTATGTCGCTGCACATATCACCAATAATATACGAGAACTGGAGGGGTCGCTGATATCGCTTCTGGCTCATTCCACACTTAACCGCGAGACTATTACCATCGATCTTGCACGTCAGATTATCGACAAGTTGGTGAAAAACACTACCCGCGAACTAAGCGTGGGTTACATACAAAAGGTTGTATGCGACTATTTTAATCTGCACACCGATGCGATAACATCGAAAACTCGCAAACGTGAGATTGTTCAGGCTCGTCAGATTGCCATGTATTTCGCCAAAAACATGACCAAACTGTCGCTGGCCACCATCGGATCGCAAATAGGCGGGAAAGACCACGCTACGGTTCTGCACGCTTGCAAAACGGTGAACAACCTCATCGATACCGACCGTCAATTCAAGGGTTACATTGATGAAATTGAGAAAAAACTAAAAATCTGATATAAAATTCAGATATTCATAACTTTACGCAGCGCCAAGACTTTTAAGTCTTGGCATTTGCATTATAAAAGGACAAAACATGGCACAAGTTCAGCAACCATCGATTCCAAAAGGCACGCGCGATTTCGGACCTGCCGAAATGATTAAGCGCAACTATATTTTCGACACAATCAAAAGTGTGTTCAAACTTTATGGTTTTCAACAGATTGAGACACCGGCAACCGAGAACTTGTCGACACTGATGGGCAAGTACGGTGAGGAAGGCGACAAACTGCTTTTCAAGATTCTGAACTCGGGCGACTATCTGGGCGGTGTTGATGCCGATTTGCTGCAAAGCAAAGATTCTGTGAAGGTTACCAACAAGATATCGGAAAAAGGTCTGCGCTATGACCTTACGGTGCCGTTTGCTCGTTTTGTAGTGCAGCACCGTAACGACCTTCAGTTCCCGTTCAAACGCTATCAGATTCAGCCCGTATGGCGCGCCGACAAACCTCAGAAGGGCCGTTACCGTGAGTTCTATCAGTGCGATGTTGACATTGTTGGTAGCGACTCTCTGATGAACGAAGTTGAATTGATTCAGATAGTTAATGATGTCTATCAGAAATTTGGCATCCGTGTGGCGCTGAAAATAAACAACCGCAAGATTCTGGCCGGAATAGCCGAAGCCATAGGTGCACCCGATAAGATGGTTGACATTACCGTCGCCATCGACAAACTCGATAAAATTGGCATTGAAAATGTCAACAAGGAGCTGGCCGACAAGGGATTGAGCGACGATTCAATCGCTCGTCTGCAGCCAATATTAGCGTTGAGCGGTGACAATCGGCAGAAACTTGATCAGATTGCCAAAGTGCTTAAAGACAGCGAGGTGGGACAGAAGGGCGTTCAAGAACTTAAGACAATTTTTGACACCATTGAGCCGCTTTGCCTGCCAACACAAATCGACCTTGATCTGACGCTCGCGCGTGGCTTGAACTACTACACCGGCGCCATTTTTGAGGTGAAGGCGCTCGATGTGCAGATAGGATCAATTACCGGCGGCGGTCGCTATGATGATTTGACGGGAATATTCGGCATGCCTGGTGTTTCGGGCGTCGGAATATCGTTCGGTGCCGACCGTATATATGATGTTCTTGATCAGCTCGACTTGTATCCACGCTCGGCGACACAATCAACAAAACTGCTGTTTGTGACGTTTGGACAGGCTGAACAGCAATGGTGTCTGCCAGTGGTTGCCAAGATGCGTGCTGCTGGTATATGTTGCGAGTTGTATCCCGAACCTGCAAAAATGAAAAAACAGATGTCGTATGCCAACGGGCGCAACATTCCGTTTGTGGCTGTTGTGGGTGAAAACGAGGTGAATGAAGGCCGTTTGGCACTCAAGGACATGACCACTGGCGAGCAGCAGACACTTACTCCTGATGAGGTTGTCGAATTGCTGAAAGCCAAATAAATAAACCAATTCAGCCTTTTGAAAAAAGATGGACCATCTACCGCTCAACGATATTCCAATGCTTGTGTCGGCCATCAATTTTCTGCTGCGCGACGAAGAGTTCGACACGCTCGATGAGATTTGCTTTCATTTCAACATCAACCGCGACGAACTTGAGCAGCGTCTCGCGAAGGAAGGTTTTCAATATTCCGAGGAGCAGAAACGCTTTTGGTGATGATTACAAAAGACAGCATTGAGGCGGCCTATTGCTTTTTTCATCAGAAATGGCGCGTTTACCAATACTCCAACAGCCAGCAGCAGAAAGAGGAGATTGAATACGCAATATCTTCGTATGTTGAGGCCATGAGTGGCGAGTTGTACGCATTTCTGGCTGACGGTCGGGCCGGTTTCCTATTGTCACACAACACCTTTCGAACCGATATTGAATCTGCTCTGGGTAAACTTGAGGAAATGATTTAAATAACAGAGGATAACTGTCGTATATACAAATCAATATCGATATTTATTCTTATTAAATACTTATCCAAAGATTGCACAAACGTACCAGTCGCAACTTGTTTCCATTCGTGTTTTTACAATATTTGACTGCGATTGTTAGCAACATGTCAATAAATAATGGCTGTTCGCAACAACTTATTGATTAAATTTATAATCGCTTTTTAGAGAAAAAAGCGTTTGGAGTTTTTCAATATATCGAAATGAAAATCAAAAACTTCCGATTCGTAAGGCAAAACATCGAACTATAAATAAGATAAAAAATGAAGTGCAAATTTAAGACTCTGCTCACCATCTTCAGCATTTGTCCGTTTGTTGCAGCGGCGCAAATTGAAGACACAGCAAACATGGTACTCAACCCGAGTTTCGAGGAGTACGAGAAATGCCCTGAGGGCTACATTTACAATGACAAGTCGCATAGGCTAATTCCTCACTGGACTTATCCTTCGTACACCACACCCGACTACTTCAACAAGTGCAGCACGGGCGATGTGAGAGTGCCCGACAACTTTGCCGGCTACAGCCAGCCGCACAGCGGAAAAGGCTACATGGGCGCCATTTTAACCGGTTCCGACCGCGATTACCGCGAATATATTCAGGGCGAGCTCAAAAGCCCGATGAAAGCGGGAGTGGTTTATTGCGTGTCGTTTTGGTACAAGCTAGCCAACGGTTCAATGTTTGCGGTTGACCAGTTGAGCATGTACTTCTCGCCAGAAAAGATTGCCAACGGCAACACTACCTATCTGAACTACAACGCACCACTGAACAACGAGTCTGGCCTGTTCCTCGACAATACAGAGGAGTGGAAGCACTACTGCATGCTTTACACTGCATCGGGCAATGAGATGTTCTTTACAGTGGGCAATTTCAAGAACTACGAGAACACAAACTATGTGGTAACCGGCAAGGACGTGCAGAACAAGAAAGGCAAGAAATACGCATACTATTTCTTCGACGATTTCGAGATTCGTCCGCTGACCACCTGCGATGTTTGCGCCTGTGTGCCTAAAGGTCTTGAAACAGTGATTGTTGACTCTGCCTACACTGGCGGTCTCGACCCTGTTACAGGCAAAATCCAGCGCATTATCGATGATGGTGTAATCAGCCTGGGCATATCGGGTGGAACGCCGCCATACAACGTGAAATGGTCGAACGGAGCAACAGGGCAGAAGCTCACCAATCTGCCGGCCGGAACCTACACCTATAATGTAACCGATAAAAACAACTGCCACAACAGCGGCAAGGTGGTTTTTGTTCAGCCTGAAATCCCCGAAGACCCGTTCACCGACGGTCTCCGCAACATTGAGGAGGGATCTGCGCTCATCTTGAACAACATCTTCTTCGAGACAGGCAAGAGCACGCTGCTGCCGCAGTCGAACGCCGAACTTGACAAGATTGCCGCCTTCTTGGCCGAAGGAACTGTAAGTCAGATAGAAATAAGCGGCCACACCGACAATGTGGGTTCTGACGAGTTGAACCTTAAACTGAGTCAGGCACGCGCGCAGGCGGTGGTTAACTATTTGGTATCGAAAGGAATAAGCGCAAGCATGCTGCAAGCCAAGGGCTACGGCAAAACCCGCCCAATCGACACCAACCTGACCGACCAAGGCAAAAGCAACAATCGCCGAGTTGAATTTTTTGTTTTAAAGAAGTAATCTAAATATCTATGAACAAGCATATTATATTTGCATTTATAATGTCGGTGGCCGTGTCGCTGCCGGTTATGGCACAAAAGCCCGACAAGGCTTTCGAAGACATTGTTGCCGGTGTAAAAGCCAAAGACCGCCAACCAGCAGTCGATGACAATATGAACAAGGCTCGCGCCACGCTTGAGAAGATTCTGGCAAAGGATGCCAACAATGCCATGGCAAACATGGGCATGGCTATTGTCCTGTCGTATGATGCTTACTCGCAGAAAGACTATTTCCGCGGCTGGCATCACTTCAAAAAAGCCGATGCCGGGGTATCGACCTTCACGCCAGACGACAAGAAAGTGCTCGACACTTATTTTATGGCTCAGAAACTTGAGCGTCGTGGAAAACCAATCGACAAGAACATGGAAATAGAGCGTAACTTGGTGGAGGAGAAGCTGATAAAGTTTGTCCGTGAAGAGAACAATCTGCAATATGCCGAAAAATTCCTCGAGGAGTTCCCCGACTCGAAATACTACACCAATGTTATCCACATCCGCAACTACATCGAATTCCGTAAAGCGGAAAACGCAGGCACTGTTGAAGCGTTCAACTACTTCCTGAACAAATACCCCGATGCCGCACAAACCATTATAGCCAAAGATGAGCGTAACGCACTGGCTTACAAACAGACAGTTGAAGCCAACACCTTTGCGGCCTACAAAAAGTTTGTCGACAGCTATCCTGATGCCATGCAGTACGAGGAGGCAAAAAAGAAACTGGGCATTCTGGCGTTCGACGAGGCTGCCAAAAAGCACACTCTCGAAGCCATTGAGGAGTTTATGGAGCAATATCCGAACTCTCCCAAAATGCCCGACGCAAAACTCATGAAACGCCAGCTGCTTTTCGACTGGGCAAAATCGGTCAACAGCATCGAGGCATACAACAAATTTGTATCGCAATATCCTGAAGGCGAGATGTTTATCGACATTTTCAATCTGAAATCGGCAGCACTTGGCCAATCTATCGCTGCCGACCTGCCAATGGAGAACTACAAGGTTATCCGCGGGTTCGACAACAAACAGTCGCGCGACTACGGCGGCTCAATTGCCACCTATCCCGACGGCTCGCTGATGGTAATTGCCAACACGCCATCGTTATCGGATGATATGGACGATGTATGGATGATAAAACTCGATGGCGAAGGTAAAATGGTTAAAAATGACATAGTTGGCAACGACTTCGACGACCGCGTGAACACTCTCACAATCGACAAGGCCGGTGTTATTTTCGGCGCAGGCCTCACCAACGCTATTCGCGGCAACGCTCCCGGTCAGTCTTGGTTCTTCAAAATGAACCAGCAGGGTAAAAACGAGTGTAACGCCAAATTCGAAGGCAACGAAGTGCTGTCGATGGTTGTTTACGCCGATGGAAAGACTCTGCTTGGCGGCTACACACAGGAGAGCGACACCGCACAACCAACTCCGCTCATCACCAAACTCAACGCACAAGGTCGCAAGCTCTGGACGCGCACCTACGCTCCCGGACACAAAGTTACTTCGCTTGCGCTTGATGTCACAGGCAACGTATGCAGCATGGCATTCAACGACAGCTGGGTGGCTCAAATAGATGAGTTGGGATATCTGAAATGGGACAATATTGTTGAAGGCTGCAAGCTTTCGTCGGCAGCCATTTCGAACGGAAAAACCATCTTCACCGGCACCAAAGACTCGAAGGGATGCGCAGTGGCATTCGATGCCACAGGCAAAAAGCTTTGGGAAGCATCGTTCGACCTTCCGGCCGACGGCTCATTCATAGAAAGCAGCATTCTGGCCGATGGCTCGGTTGTGAGTGGCGGAACATTTGGCAACGCCATGGTTTTGGTTAAAATCGACGCTAGCGGCAATGTTGCGTTCGCCAAGACATTCGATGCTTCGAAACCTGTGGCTTTCAACGGGCTGGCTCCGGCAAACGACAACTCGGTTTGGGTTAGCGCAACTTACAACGATGCTGATATTGTTGTGTTTAAGTTAGGATTGTAATTTGTTTTCACACATAAAATGCGCTTTTCTGGCGCGTTTAAGAGGTCGTTGATTCATTTCAACGGCCTCTTTTTTCGCTTTTAAGTTGTTTGTTTATTGTCATTTTTAAGCGAAAAACGTAAAAAGCCGCAACGGTAGGAAAACTGCCTCATAATTGCTATCTTTGCAATTTAAAAGCGGTGTCCGCACATTTATGCGGAAATGTTGCATAAATATTTGGACATTGGATTTTGAAAAGTTGTTTAAAACGTTGATTTTCAATAATCGGGGAGAGTAATCTTTCCAAAAAATACATATAGAATAATGCTTTTTGATTATGAGATGATTGCGCAATTCTACAACGAATTGCCCGCAAAAGTGGCCGAAGCCCGCAAGCTGTTAGGCCGACCATTGACTTTGAGTGAGAAAATCCTATACGCGCATCTGTCGCCTGAGGCCGAAGTCCGCAAATACACGCGGGGTGCCGACTACGCGCTGTTTGCGCCCAACCGCGTGGCTATGCAGGACGCTACCGCGCAAATGGCTCTTCTTCAGTTCATCAACGCTGGTAAAAGCCGCACAATGGTGCCTTCGACAGTGCACTGCGACCACCTGATTCAGGCCAACGTGGGAGCCGAGAAAGACCTTGCAGTGGCCAACGAACAGAACAAGGAAGTTTACAGCTTCCTGCACGACGTGGCCGCCAAATACGGCATCGGATTCTGGAAACCTGGAGCTGGCATCATCCATCAGGTGCTGCTTGAGAACTACGCTTTCCCTGGCGGAATGATGATTGGCACCGACTCGCACACCGTCAACGCAGGCGGTTTGGGTATGGTGGCCATTGGTGTTGGCGGCGCCGACGCTGTCGACGTTATGGTTGGTCTGCCGTGGGAGCTGAAAATGCCGAAGCTTATCGGTATCAAACTCACTGGCAAACTCAACGGTTGGGCATCGCCGAAGGACATTATCCTGAAGGTGGCTGGACTACTCACCGTCAAAGGCGGAACGGGCTGCATTGTGGAGTATTTCGGCGAGGGAGCCGCCACGCTGTCGGCAACGGGCAAGGGCACCATCTGCAATATGGGTGCCGAAATCGGTGCAACCACATCAATCTTCGCCTACGACAGCAAAATACACGACTATCTGTGCGCCACTGGCCGCGAGAAAGTGGCTGAACTGGCCGACCGCAACGCCGAACATCTGGCAAGCGACAAGGAAGTTTACGCCAATCCCGAGAAGTTCTACGACCAAATTATCGAAATCAACCTTTCGACTCTTGAGCCGTATGTCAACGGACCGTTCTCGCCCGACCTTGCAACGCCAATCTCGCAGTTTGCCGACTATATCCGCAAGAACAACTATCCCGAGAAAATGGAGGTTGGCCTGATTGGCTCGTGCACCAACTCGTCGTACGAGGATTTGGACCGCGCGGCATCAGTCGCTCGTCAGGCTAAAGAAAAGAATATCAAGGTTAAAGCCGA
>JAGCFC010000198.1 GCA_017650325.1 Salinivirgaceae bacterium
CATACCGGTGAGCAGCAAGTACAAACTGATGAGCGGCACCTATGAGACCAGCGCCGAATTTACCGACCTTAAAGGCGAGAACCTGAACGTCGAAATCAGAAACCTTCCTGCCAGCGAATTACGAAAATACGGATTCTCGACCGTGGAGGCCGACAAAGAGAAAGGCAAGTGCAAACTGAACCCCGTCAACTTCTCGATTGTGCTCGAAGGCGGCGCGACATACAAGTTCACCAAATCGCTGCGCGCCTATGCAGGCATCAACTTCAGCTACTGCCTGACCAACCTGCACAAAGACTCGATCGAGCCGATTCTGACATCGGATCGCAAATACAACGGAACGCTGCACTCTGACCGCATCGACCGCGCCAGCCTGCTTTCGTTTGGCATGAGCGGCGGTGTGATCTGGGACTTCTGGCTCGCTCACTACAAGACCAAACCGAAATTCTAATCGCGCAAGGTTGAAAAAAGCAAAAACGGGCTTCCAAAAGGAGTCCGTTTTTTATTGCCAATATCAGAAAAATTCGGTCTGTAATCCATAATTTTACATGACAATCGGAGTTTTTTGGTAAAATCGCTATAAATTTGTTGGCAAAACAGAAAACCATGCTCGATTTAGGCAGCTACATAATCCAACTCTTGTTTGAGCACGACTGTGTGATTGTGCCCGGCTTTGGCGGCTTTGTGGCAAACTATTGCAACGCCACACACGACGAATCGAGCCATACGTTTTATCCGCCATCGAAAAAGATTGTGTTCAACAGCAGCCTGTCACATAACGACGGGTTACTCATAAACCATGCGGCCAAGCAACTTAACGTAGATTATAGCGAAGCCGAACAATTGGTAATGCAAAGTGTCGATGAGGCTTGGCTGATGCTCGAAAAGGGAGAAACGCTAAAGCTGGAGGGACTCGGATCTTTCCGTTATAACGATGACGCACTGCTTGTTTTCGAGCCGCATTTGGTTGAGAATCTGCTAACCGACTCATGCGGAATGACTTCGTTCCGCTTCCCGCCTCTGAACTACCAGTCGCATACTGAAGCCGTAATCAACAACGATAATATCAAAAAAATGCCAGCCATCGACACAAAAAAAGTTCTGCGCTATGCAGCCGTCATTGTACCGCTTGCGGCTTTGATCGGGCTTATTCCTGTTTACAGGCAACATTTACAGCAGAATGCGGGTATTTCTGTTCCAGCACCTGCCAATGCCAATCATCCAATTGAAGACACAATTTCGGCCTCAGTGCCAGTTCAATCGGTCGATTATGCCATAACAGCATCAACCGACAAACGCGCAGCCTTGTTCTATAACGAAAATCCAACGCAAACTGCCTCAGTAAATAAAACAGAACGGCAACAGAATAGCATATACTACATTATCGGCGGTAGCTTCAAAGACAAAGCCAATGCCGACAAATACGTGAAGAAATATAAAAAGGCCGGATTTGACTCAGAGGTGATTGAAACCGACCAACTTTACAGAGTCTCGCTCGGCTCCTATAATGACAAGGTAATTGCACTGCACGAACTGAGACGTATCAGAGCAAAAGAGGAGTACAACAACTCATGGCTTTACACAAAAGTCAAGAATTGATTATCAAATAACTGATTGCGATTAGGATTGTGCCGGCAAAGAACACAACCCGCTGTCTTACGCCACTTTTATAGTAATTACCGGAATAGGTGAATGATTGACAAGCCTTTGCGGATTTGATACGGTGAATTGCTGCCAACTATTGTCGAGTCGTTCACTAGTAGCCGCTATCAGATCGGCATCGTTTTCAAGCGCAAAATCAATAACAGCATTGGCGGTCTTTGCCTTCTTCACACGCAAATGTTCCTTACTGTACCTTATTCCATGACGGTCAAGATAAACGGTGACAGCTTTCATGGCCTCTTCCATTTTCTTCTGTGTCGATAGTTTATTGTCGTTGCGCAAATCGATAAGCATCATCTCAGCATCGAAACATTTCGCAATTTTAGCCACTACCGGTATTTTAAGCCTTGTACGGTCTGTGTTGTCAATAGGAACAACAATGCGTCTTGGCTTTTGAGGAACAAAATTATATTTGATTGTGATTACAGGACATGTGGCATGACTGACTATACGGAAAGCATTGCTCCCTATCCATTTCTCCTGAAATCCCGATACTCCGTTTGTGCCGCTGACAATAATAGCCGCATCACCATATTTGGCCTGATTGCAAACTTCAGTAAACACACGTCCGTCGCGCACACAGTAATCAATATTGCCCCTCATTCTCCCATTGAAATGGGCTATTATCCGCTTGAACTGGCTTATTACCGATGATTTCAGAACCTCGTCATAATCGTTATAGTTAATGACAGGATCATAGTCGGCGTTGCGACGTTTAACATGTATCATTTTGATGTCAAGACCAAGAGCATTTGCGTAAAGCACTGCGTGTTCCATTGCATTAATTGAACTTGGCGAAAAATCGATCGGTACCAAAATGTATTTACTCATAATGCTGTGGTTTTGCGTTGGCAAGTTATAGTTAATTTCAATAAATCGATAATATAGAATCAGGTAAAAATGGCGTTCAACTTAGAAGCAAAAAAAACAGGAACTACTTGCCGCCCTTCTGCTTGATTGTTGTATTCACCTTAAGCTTTCTCTTGAAAATTCCGTATTTCCCCTTAATAGTACCTGAAAGTCTCACAGATACATCATTTTTATTAAAAAAATCGCTAGCCGACAGTATCCCCGCCCTGACAGCCTCGGCTGTACTCATTCTCACACTGAAGTTGCAATCGGCGTCGGCAAGTGATGATATATGAACCCGATCGGCAACAGATAGTTTGCCGATAGTCGAATTTTTGCAAATTACATCAATGTCAACATCATTGATAGTGATGCTATGCCGGTTAGGATTGTGCAGCCTTATGTTCATTACCGCCGACACATGCGATAATGTCAACTCTTTGACCTCAACGCTATTGACACAAACGAATTCGGGTTCCTGAAAACTGACGCACCCGGCAAGCAGCAGTGATAACAGCAGTGCTATGATTCCTTTTGTTGGCATATTGCAAAAATAAGCATGTTTTTGTTTATTAAGCGATTACTCTCCGGCAACGGTCATGACTAGATCAAAACTTTGAGAAATAAAAAAGGATGGCCACCGCTGGCAGCCATCCCTTTGGATTTATAAGTTCGCGGAAATCAATTGTTCCTGATTTTCTTTTTCGTAGAATAGTTGATTTTCAATGCGCTAACTTTTCTTAACTCTTGCTTCACATCGGTAACGATACCCATTTTGGCATCCTCGTCAACCTTCAATGATGTTGTCATCAACGGAACTTCCTTCTCGTCTTTCTGCTGACGCTCCGACTCAATATAGTCGGCAATGTCTTTGACATCAGAGAATTGGTCGTTCAATTGGATACGAGGTTCTGTACCATATGCTTTTGTGAACTTCTCCTTCGGCTTACCAATGTAAATGTAACTAACCAACGATTTCTTCTCAAGTTTCTTGATTTCGCTGGCCATAGGAACATTAACATTAACCTTCAGGTCAACCTCCTTCATAGTTGTAGAAACCATGAAGAAGAACAGCAACATGTAAACCACGTCAGGAAGTGATGAAGTTGAAATTGCGGGCACTTCTTTTTTGCCGCCGTCTCTAAATTTTCCCATTACTTTTTCCCTCCATAGTTTTTAGGTTCAGCCTCAGAAATTTTCTGCGGATAGATTTTCTTGATGGCGTCCTGTTGCTCTTTTTCAAGATCGTCGTAGCGTTTGCCCCACTTTTTCTGTGCCATCTCATTTCTCAACTCGTTGTAGGCTGCGGTCAGCTCGTCCTGAACTTGAACATACAGACCGTACGATGTGCCGAGGTCATTCTGTAGCGAAATAACCTGTTTCGAAATTGGATAGTCACCAAAGAACGGCACCGCTTCGATTTTCTTTTCTGGAAGATCCGGATCATCAGCAGGGTTCTCAATGAACTCTTTAGCCTTTTTCTTCAGCTCGCTAATGTGCATCGGTTCTCCCTCAACCATCAACTGGTCGTTCTTGTTGATCAGGACAATCAATACGTTTCTTTCCTTAATCTTCTGGTCATCGTTGATTTCCTCTTTTGGAACCGGAGGCGGCAACATACGCGAAATACCCGCGTCAGTGTCCATTGTTGTTGATACCAGGAAGAATATCAACATCATAAACGCAGTGTCGGCCAACGATGCAGAAGGAATATCTGGTGTTTTACGTGCCATAATTAATTATTTAACTCTTCTATTCAACAGCTGCGCGGACAGCGGTGAAACCTAAACCTACGATAGCCAAAGCAAACAGAAGATAAGTTACATATAATGATGTATCAACCCATTTTGCCACGGTAAGTGTCAGATTGTAATCCTCAACTCCGAAGAATGTTGGCAGTGTATCAGAAGCAAACGAGTGTGCTCCGAAAATGATAACTGCAGCACCTGCAAGCACGCCCAGAAGTGTGAGAGCGCTTTTCTTCGACGAGAGCATTCCAATCAGCGACATCACAATGATTACAAAGAATGCGCCGAATACAAGAATGTATGTCCATATCAGCAGCCAGTCGATGTATTCGCCCGTCGCAAACGTGAGAATACCCGAAACTGCGCTCACTGCCAGCATAATGCCGGAGACAATGGCGATTATTTTAGATGTTACTGAATTCATTTTTTATTTGTTTTTCAAGTTGTACTTATAAAGCATATCTGTCAAAGAGATAGATGCGTCTTCCATATCGTTGACAATGCTGTCGATTTTTGATACGAAGTAGTTATAGAACACTTGAAGAATCATGGCTACGATAAGACCGGCCATTGTTGTGATAAGTGCGACTGAAATACCACCTGCAACCAATGCCGGGCTGATGTCACCTGCAACCTTGATAGAGTCGAAGGCCTGCACCATACCAATAACTGTTCCCAAGAATCCCAACATAGGAGCCAAGGCGATGAACAAGGCAATCCACGAAAGGTTTTTCTCGAGCAAACCAGTTTGAACGCCGCCGTAAGAGATAACGGCTTTCTCAACCATGTCAAGACCTGCGTCATAGCGGTCGAGACCTTGATAGAAGATGCTTGCAACTGGGCCACGGCTGTTGCGGCAAACCTCTTTGGCTGCCTCTACGCCCTGCTCGTTAAGAGCGGCTTCAATCTTTGCCAACAGCTTCTTAGTGTTGGTCGACGACAAGTTGAGGAACAGAATACGCTCAACGCAGATGGCCAAACCGAGAATCAAGCAGAGGATAACGGCCGACATAAAGCCTACACCACCCTCGATGAATTTCTGTTTGATTGCCTGATGGGCGCTTTGTCCTTCGATGGCGTCTTCACTAACTTCGGCAGCAGCGGCAGCCTGTTCAACAACAGCTGTATCAGCTTTTGCAACCGAATCCTGATCTTGCGCTTTAACGCAATTGATTGATGCCACTCCCAGCATCATAGTCACAACTAACAAAGTGAGTAACTTTTTCATAATTTTCCTTTTTTTGTTATTACGGTTTTGTTTACTTGTTAAATTAATAAAAATCAACTATTTGCGGAGAAAGGGGGATTCGAACCCACGATACCATTTCACATGGTATACACACTTTCCAGGCGTGCGCCTTCGACCACTCGGCCATTTCTCCGAAGCCTCAAAAGAGGCATACAAAACGGACGGCAAAATACAAAAAAAATCAAACGCAAACGGGAAACCTCCCATTTTTTCTGAAATAGCGCAACAATTAAGCCTCTTGCAAAAACGATTGTGACACTATATTATATAAAGGAACGCGAATAAAACAAACGAGACCGCAAATGCGGTCTCGTTTGTTCCTGATTATCAATAATAAACTGCTCGTTCTGTTGTTTTTCGGCTATCTGTTGGCACTTAGTCGGTCACTAGCGTCATTACGCACACACCGCAACCCTCTTTGCCATCTTTGAAATACATTTTAAGGTAGTATGGCCCTGTTTTGGTGCAATTGAAGTCGAATGCTGTATATTCCGCACCCGTTGTCGGGTTGACATTGCCTCCGCAACGGCCTGCGGCATCGCTTGTCATTTCAACCACCGTGTGCCCGGGTTTGGTCTCATCGTTACAAACGAAAAATCTGTAATGGGTACCCTTGCTCAGCATGATGGAGAACTTGCCTTCCGACACGCTTTTGCCTTTCATAGCCTCAGTGAATCTGATACGGAAATGCTTTACATATTTTACCGATGCTCCGTTAGCCGACGAGCATTTATCGATAAAAGCCTGGTCGCATTGGGCATAGCTACTGCAAACACCCAAGAGCAACATCGCGCATATTATGTAAAACTTCTTCATTGTCACTATAGTTACTTGTTTTTCTCTTCTTCCTCTAATGCGTCCAAATCAAGTTTTACCACAAGTTTGTCGTACACAAAACTAATCTTTTTTTTCAGTTTTTCTATATCATTTGGTGTAAGTCGCATTTTATATGCCGAAAATTCGTCACGCTCATACGGAATCACGTTTCCGTCGGCGTCAATCGATTTGGGATCGTAGAAGATTGGAATGTCACCCTTTGTGATCTCCTGACCCGCCTCAAGGTCGCGGATATCCTGCGGTGTAAGCATAATCAATCCACCCAGCGCGGGATCCACCTTCACCTCCTGATCCTTCGGAATGTAAAGCTCGTTCTTCACATATATTTTTATGTAATTCAAGTGCTTATCATCGCGGAAGATAAAATAGTTATCGCCGATGGTATAGGCGTCGACGCGGTAGTATTGCTGCTCAAGTTTGCGGCAGCCTTTGGGCGTGGCCGAACACGGAACTTCTTCAATCTCACTTGTCGCAAGATTGATTTTCTTGAACTTGTTGCGGAACACATCGGTGTTGATGTAAAAATACTCGCCTTCCTCATCGAAGTAGCTGTTGTAAAGCTCGCAACGGTTGTCGTTGAGTTTCACCTTGTACTTCTCATCCCAAGTATAAAGGTTGTAGATGTAGAGATATACAAACGATGATTTCTCACCACGGAACGTTGCCACAAGATAGTTTCCATATTCATCAACGGCCAGCTCAAGCACCTCACTGTGCTTGTATTCGGGGCCTTTGATGCGGTGCTGCCAGCGGTAGCCCTTCGGAATCTCGAATGGCATTGTCTGTGCCTGGGCAAATTGCATGCAGGCTGTAAAAACGATTGCAAAAAGTGCTATTTTCTTCATATAAAGTTTACGTAGGCGTTGTGTTAGGCGGTAAAAGTATAAAAAAAACGGCAACCTGACATATTATTTGACAAGTGCCGTTTTTTTTGTTTCTACATAAGTTTCTTGAACAACTCAGTGAACGACGTTTTGGCGCCGATGATGCTGCGCAGCTCCGAAACCGGAACACGCTCCTGCTCCATTGTGTCACGCTCGCGGATGGTGACAGTACCGTCCTCAAGTGTCTGATGGTCGACTGTGATGCAGAACGGTGTGCCGATGGCATCCTGACGACGGTAGCGTTTGCCGATAGAGTCTTTCTCGTCGTACTGAACGTTGAAGTCGAACTTCAGGTCGTTGATGATCTCGCGGGCCTTCTCCGGCAGACCGTCTTTCTTGACAAGCGGCATAATTGCTGCTTTGACCGGCGACAGCACTGCAGGCAACTTCAGAACAACGCGGGTATCGTTCTCGCCGACAACCTCCTCAGTGTAAGCTCCGCAAAGGATGCTCAAGAACATACGGTCAACACCGATCGATGTCTCGATAACGTACGGAACATAGTTCTCGTTGAGCTCGGGATCGAAATACTGTATTTTTTTGCCTGAATATTTCTGATGCTGCGAGAGGTCGAAATTAGTGCGGGAGTGGATACCCTCAACCTCTTTGAAGCCGAACGGCATGCGGAACTCGATGTCGGTTGCGGCGTTGGCGTAGTGAGCCAGCTTGTCGTGGTCGTGATAGCGGTAATTCTCGTCGCCCATACCAAGAGCCTTGTGCCAGTTCAAACGCACTTTCTTCCAGTGCTCGAACCATTTAAGCTCCTCGCCCGGACGAACAAAGAACTGCATCTCCATCTGCTCGAACTCGCGCATGCGGAAGATGAACTGACGGGCAACAATCTCGTTACGGAAAGCCTTGCCAATCTGTGCAATACCGAACGGTATCTTCATGCGGCCGGTCTTCTGTACGTTAAGGAAGTTTACAAAGATGCCTTGAGCCGTCTCAGGACGAAGGAAAATCTTCATCGAGCCATCGGCGGTTGAGCCCATCTCAGTTGAGAACATCAGGTTGAACTGACGCACATCGGTCCAGTTTTTGGTTCCGCTGATGGGGCAGACAATCTCTTCGTCGAGGATAATCTGACGCAATCCCTCCAGATCGTTATCGTTCATTGCTTTGGCATAACGTGCGTGCAGAGCGTCGCGTTTTGCCTGATGCTCCTGGCAGTGAACGCTTGTGGCCAGGAATTTCTCTTTATCGAATGAATCGCCGAATTTCTTAGCGGCTTTTGCCACCTCTTTGGCGATTTTGTCGTCGTATTTTGCAATCTGCTCCTCAATCAGCACGTCGGCGCGGTAGCGCTTCTTGCTGTCTTTGTTGTCGATGAGCGGATCGTTGAAGGCGTCGACGTGGCCTGATGCCTTCCAGATGGTCGGGTGCATGAAAATTGCCGAATCGATACCGACAATGTTCTCATTGAGTTTCACCATCGCATCCCACCAGTAGCGTTTGATGTTGTTTTTCAGTTCAACGCCGTTCTGACCATAATCGTAAACGGCGCCAAGTCCGTCATATATTTCGCTGCTCGGGAACACAAAACCGTACTCTTTGCAGTGAGCCACAATTTTCTTGAAAACGTCTTCTTGCTGTGCCATAATTCTATATTTAATTTAATTGTATATCGTTTTTTTAACGAACCGCAAATGTAAAAATATTGGTGATTAGATACAAGGTGTAAAACACAAAGTGAAATTTCTTCTATTTATCAATAATTTACGGCCAATAAAACGGGCTGTCTGATGATGTCGGACAGAGCAAACCCGCATAAAGGAACCTTATAGGCAGATTATCCGCAACTTTTTTCATCGGTATGCGGCATTAGTTTTCGGTCTTCTTTTTTTTCTTATCTTTCCTCAAAAAATATACCTGTATGAAAAAACCAACATTAGTGGCACTTACGGGTGCCGGGATAAGCGTTGAGAGCGGGCTCAGCACCTTCCGCGACGCTGGCGGATACTGGGACAACTATCCTGTTGAAGATGTCGCCACACCCGAAGGATTGGCACGGAACCCCGAGCTGGTGATCAATTTTTACAACGGCCTGCGTGCCAAATTAGCCTCCATCAAGCCTAACGACGGGCACATGGCTCTTGTCCGCCTTGAGCAGTATTTCGACGTGCATGTTGTGACACAAAATGTCGACAATCTGCACGAACAGGCTGGCAGCAAGCAGATTGTGCACCTGCACGGCGAGCTAACCAAAGTGCGCAGCATTGCCAACGAGAATCTGATATACGACATCGGCTACAAGCCCATCAAACTGGGAGACAAGGCCGAAGACGGGCAGCAACTGCGTCCGCACATTGTGTTCTTTGGCGAGAGCGTGCCCGAAATGGAACGCGCCATTCCGCTGGCCGAGCAAGCCGATGTGTTTGTAGTTATCGGCACATCGCTCAATGTTTACCCTGCGGCAGGTCTGCTGCGCTACGCGCGCCGCGACATTCCGAAATTCATCATCGACCCGAAAATGGTGCCATACCCGACCAACGAAAACTACACCTACATTCAAAAATCGGCGGGCGAAGGCGGGCGCGTTTTGGAACAAATGCTTAAAGAACGCTATCACTTGTCATGATGCGAAAACTACTTGCATTTCTCATTGCGTTTGTGCCGCTTTTTGCTGTAGCACAAGAGTTTGGCGCAAGTATTGACGCCGGATTGGTCTTCTCACAACTCGACGGCGACCGTCATGGCGGCTACAAGAAACTTGGTTTCAGTTTCGGAGGCAGTGTCAGCCGGTTTATGGTGAAAAACACTGTCGGAGGCAGGCTGGGGCTGAGGTATGTGAGTAAGGGCAGCCATGAGGAGGAGTCGGAGCACACGCAGTTTTACAAAGCCGAACTACACTATGCCGAAATGCCTCTGACAGCCTTCTACCGCTGGCATGGTTTCGACTTTGAAGCAGGCGCCGCATTTGGATATCTGCTCAAAGCAAAAGAAGATACCGACGGCTATGGTTTGCGGGAACCGAATGTAAGTTTCCGCAAGTTAGACATCAGCGCCATTTTACAAGCGCGTTACAACCTATATGGTCCCATATGGGCAAGCGCAAGTTTCAACTACTCGGTAATGGCGGTAAGGAAACATCATGCGGCACAGGACGGCCACTCCATTTCGGGGCAGCATAACAATTTGATAATAATAGGTCTGAGCTACGATTTGAAACCGGCAAAATAATTGGCGGACTAAACAATTGTCGGCGGTTTGCCGAAATAGAAAAATCCCTTGCAAATGATTACAAGGGATTTTTTTTAACCTTTCAGCCATTGTTGTTTTCAATAGCAGATGGTGAGAAATATTGTATTACTTCTTTTTTGAACGACCAGGCTTTTTATTAATGTGCAAGCCATTGGCCGATATCTTATTCCTTATTTCATCGATAGTTGCAGGAGTGGTTTTTCCGCTTTTATCGGCAAGGGACTCTCCTCTTGTTTTTATTCCAATTCCACCTTGAATCACACCATCGCCATCAACGGCACAATCTGCCAGATAAAAACAATTTTCCACATCACCGGAACCACATATTCCACCGGCATAATATGTTCCACCTTTTACTCTTGCCGTACTCAAGCAGTTTTTAAAAAAACCAAATTCGTTGCCCGTGCCGCAAATACCGCCAACAAAGCGACTGGTTGTTATGAGAGTGGCATCGCAATAACAGTTGTTTATGGTGCCTCTGTACATTTGTCCGCAAATACCGCCCACAGCATAACGGCAATTGAAATAAGTGTCGACAACGCTGACATTGCTTATTCCGCCGCCGCGAACGTACCCGAACAAACCAACATAACATCCCCCGGCGGGGAATCTGGCATCGATATTATTGTTGTAATACAGCCCGCTTACAAAGTGACCTTGCCCATCGAAATACCCGCTGAATTTGTTACCCGTTTGTCCGATAGGTGTCCACAACCTTAGTTTGCCGCCTTTGCTTTTTAGTTTTCCTTTTTTATCAAGCACCATGGCATTTACAACAATGTCGGCGGTGAGCTTAGCTTTACTGGATGTATAACCATGATTGTTAACCATATCGGCAAACCAGTACAATTTGCCGGCATTGTCAATCTCATACCAGTCGTCAACTATTGGAGGCTCCTCATAACCGTTGCATTTTGTACAAAAGCCGTCCTGATAATTGTGCTGCGATGGTGTCCCCAGCGATGTGTTCGCAAATTGATCGATACATGGTTGCGAAGCATAAACCACACCATGTGTGCTATCGAGAACCGGTCCCAAATCGGCTTGACCGCTTAAGTTTTGATACCAGATGGGGTCATCGCTATTTTCGTTAAGCAGCCACGCAATTTTACCACTTGTAAAATCGCTTTCGGCATTTCCACCGGCCAGAACATCTCCGCTCTGTACCGCACAACCCTTTAAGCTATAGCAGTTTATAACTATCCCTATTCCATATATGTAGCCGCAGATACCATCGACATGACCGTTACCGCTTATTTTACCTGTATTGTAACAATTGAAAAAATCTGTTCCGGTATTAATATAACCGCAAATGCCTCCTGCGTTGTTTTTTGCTTTAACAGTTGCCGTACTATAACAGTTGGCCACAATCACATCGCGACTGCTGTGGCCATAGATTCCTCCAACATTTTTGCATCCGTTGAAATACGAATCGATGATGCCCGTTTTTTTAATAGTGGCCTTATCAAGAGAACCATACCCCTCGACAAATCCGAACAGACCGGCATTTTGTCCGCCCGACGGATAATCAACATTGCTGGTGTCATTGAAATACAAACCACTTATGGTATGACCCCGCCCGTCGAAAAAACCGCCAAATTTGTTTCGCGATGTTCCGATAGGTGTCCAAGAATAGCGTGGCTCACCATTAAGCGCACCATCGGAATTAAGCACATTGTCATTCACAACTATGTTGGCTGCAAGAACACCTTTTGCCCTGGATTTTCCTTCTTCGTTAACCAATACTGCAAAACCATAAAGTTCGTCGGCAGTGCGTATTCCGTACCAATTCTCATAATTCCGGTAATTATCCTCGGACAATTGGTAATCGGCGTAGTTGTCTTTTGTTATCTGTTTGGGGACAACCGGTGTGCCGTTGTATGCTGCCTGCGCACAAACCGTGCTGAACAAACACACAGCCATGATAAGGGAAAAATGCTTTGCCATTTTTGTAACTTATTATTGATGTTTTCTGAATCTTTCACAAAGACTGCAGAATATCAGCAATTTTTTGCAAGGTAAAAAATTGTGTAGCAAAAACGCAAAGTGAAAGGGAAGAAATGGTGTAGGCAACCCAAAGAAAAAACCCTTCAAACATTCTGCTTGTCAGCTTGTTAGAAGGGTTTCTGTACCCGGAGCCGGGGTCGAACCGGCACAGGGGTGAACCTACTGGTGTTTGAGACCAGCGCGTCTACCGATTCCGCCATCCGGGCATCGTTTTAGGCTCGCAAATATAGATAAAATCGACAACCTCACAAACTTTTTTTGAATCACTCTACCTCCTCATAATCAACATATTCGCCATCGGATTGCTGAAAATGTTTCTTTTGTTTGCCGTTTTGGGTGTAAAATATCTGTCCGTCGGCATATTGTGTTTGTTCCTGATTGGCTTTATTTTCAGTATGACGCATCATTCTGCGCAGTTTGAATTTTATAACCTGCACCACGATAAAACCAAAGAGGTAAATCAGAGCCAGAGAGAGCAATAATATCATATCTGATTGTTGTATATGATTAATATTGAACTAAATAGCGCAACTCCAGCCAAAATCCAGCCGTTATATATATGGTGCAGCCGCGTCTGCCGGCGGCCGGCAACGCTTGTTATGAAGAGTGCCACAAAGAAAAGCGGAGCATAGCATGCAGCCCATTTCAAGCCAACGTTGAGCAGTCCGAAACCAATTGAGTAGATGAAAGCGTTGATACCCGTCAAAACCGAGAGTGCCACCAGACCACTCATGACGGTTGGGTTGATGGAGCGTCGGATTTTGGCGTTTTTCAGTCCGTCGTAAACTGTTTTAACCGACAGCAGAAACATGAGGCTGGCAGCGAACCAGATTGCGGTGGTGCCGTCGAGCCAGGCCGTGCCCATGCGCCCCAGAGCCAGACCGCCCATGACAAACAGCGTGACAATGGCTGCCGAAACCGCAAACCTCAACAGTAACGCCCCCAACGACCATTTGCGGTCGAAAAAGGCGGCGGTAAGGCCCATCGACACCACATCGAGAGTTGACGCTGCTGCAAAAATCAGGAATAGAACGGTGCCTGTCGTCATTTGTTTATCTTATAATTGAACAGATACTGGTCGTTGCCGCCTACAATAAGATTGTAGTACGACTGCCCGGCCTGCATCACACCAATACTGAACCGTGTTTTTCCGCGCAGCGGGAATCCCGGCAGCGACTGGCCTTTGGCATCGATAAGGTAGATGTTGGCCGATTCGGTTTCGGTTATGCCGATGGCCGTCTGCGAACTCGAAAATCTGTAATACGCCGGACGCTGGGTTATCGGCTCGCCGAATTTACGCTCGAATATCTTTTTGCCCTCAAACGTAAAGACTGTCAGCATGTTGCTGTCGGCATAGATAAGTTCGGGAGTTGCATCGCCACAGATGTCTTCGATGTCGAAGAAATGTTTTGGCGAGAAGTCGCCGACCTTGCGTTTGGTTATTGTGCCATCGAAATGGAGGAAGCAGAGTGTGCCGTCGGCCGAAGTAAGCACGAGCGACGGCTCCGCCTTGCCCGAATGGTTGATCAGCGTTATGCTGTTGTTGGCTGACGGATTGATGCGCTCACTAAAATCGACGCGCATGTTTCCGCGGCGGTCGACAAGGCAGACACGCTCTGAATCGGTAATCGAGATATAGTCTTTCCCACCATTCAAAAAGTGCTGCGCAGCCGCTACAGGCACATGGTTGGCACGCTGCAGCGAGAAGTCGGGCAGCGTTTTGCCGTCGATTGAGTACACATGAATGTCGGCGTTCGAGCATTCAACAAAAAGCCTGTAATTCTTTGTTTTTGCATAGTCGAAGACCGATACTGGCAGATGGGTGGGCGATGGCAGCGCAATCGGGTAGCGCTCCACATGATTGCCGTTGCGGTCGACCAGATACATTTTGGTGGCCGTGTTGAAGAACATCTGCAGCTTGCCATTTCGGTAATAGTCAATCTGCTGCACGGTGCCGATTATCGGTTCGTCGATGTGCTTTTTCCACAATATGCGACCGGCGGCGTTGATGAGATAAATGTTGTTCTGAAGGTCCTGAATGAAAATCTCCTTCTCGCCGGTGTTATGGTTCTCGACCAGCACGGGCTTAAAGGCGGCCAGCGTGTCGAGGTGAGTCTCCCACAGCGTTGACGCCGAGTTGGACTGCGACGGCTGATGGCGCAGGAAGGTGTTGTGATAGAGGAATCCGTTCTCCGACGAGAACTGCCACTCAATGCCGTAGAAATTGCTGAACTCAGCCTGATAATTATGGTAGCAGGTAATGTTCTCGCTCGACAGAATGCGGCCCAGCATTGTTTCGGCGCCGCTCAGCGACACAAACGTGCAGAAATTCGACTTGTTGGTGACATAGTTGCTGAACTGGTCAAAGTCGGGGTCGTACTGCAGCTTGCGGTGGAGCACATTGTCGTAGAGGAACCGTGTAAGAACGGCGTAGGTGTCGCCAAAAGCCAGAATGTTGTCTATCTGGCAGACAAACTGCGCCTTGCAATGCCCGAACCACGGGCCGAAGATGCGTGCCGGCACTTGCGTCAGAGGCATTTCGTATATGTCGAACCGTGTGTCGTTGTCGATTTTGAACACTTGCACATTATGGCTCTCGGCTTTCCCTTTCACAAAAAAGTCGAGCAGATGACTTGCCTCGTAGTTTCCCTTGGCTTCGATGGCGCACACTGTGGAGCCGTCGGGCATGGCAATCTGCATTATGCCGTGGCTGAAATTATCGGCCATCTGATTCATCACAAGATTGCCAAAGGTTTGTTTTACAGAGTTAAGATTGGTCTGATGGCGGTTGAGCTGCCCCACACTCTCCATGTACGACTCGAGCGAGCGCTGATATTTTTGGAAATTGCTTATTCCGATCCATGTGAAATTATGCACATCAAGCGGCACCTTTTTAATCAGATCGGATGACACAGCCTCCTGTCCCTCAAATAGTTGCGACCATTGGTTCTTAACCGCGTTCTGCAGTGTGAAGCCGTTCACCATCCAGATGTTGTCTTTAAGGGTGAGGTCGAAACCGCCCCAGTCGGAGAGCGACTGAATGGCCATATCGCTAAACAGATTGTTGACAAACTGCTTCTGAATGAACGGGTTAAGGAATTTGAACTGGAAATAGACATTGGCGTCAACATTCTTGCCCGACCATTGGCGCACCTTGACAAACGGCGGATTCTGGTTCATTCCGTAGCCGCTTCCCGTCTGGCGAACCGACTCCTGCAGCAGCATCTCGTTGGTCGAAGCAATCAGATAACCCTGATGGAACGACAAGTAAATCACTGTTTTACTGTTGTCGGCCTCGAACTTGCATATTTTGGCCTGGTCGTATTTCGAGTATGAGATATGTCCGTGCGGTTCGAGCCTGCGGGTAATGGCCTCAGCGGCCCGTTTGCCGTGAATGTTCGATTTGAAAGCCATCACTATCAGCGGCTCATAATTGGTCATGGTGGTATTGTGGAACGACACCACGAACGGCATCCCCTTGAATGTCTCGGCAAACTCGGCATCGGTTTTCATCAGCGAGTCGAGAACCGCCAGATTGAGGGCGAAATTTTCGGCACGGCCAATCTTACTGATGTCGGCAAAAACCTTGTTATCCGGAATTTTCTTGAGGATTCCCGAAATGTCTCTGAACTCGATGATAGCCGCTGTGTTGACCGGCACGGCATCGATGGCCGACACGGCATTGTTCTGCTGCTGCTTGAAATAGAGGTACGATCCGGCCATTATCGCCACTATCGCCACTATTGCAATTATGATAAATCCCTTTTTCATTATCAGACTTATATCGAAATCAGGACAGACATCGGATTAAAAGTAAAACTCGTCTTCAATGTCCTCGCTGTTACCGCCGGCCGGCTTCTCCTCGTAGTCGGGGCAGTCGAAATCCTCGTCCCAGTCGGCGGGCTTGTCGAACTTGTCGCTCTCGTAGTATGGCAGCCCTCCATCGTCGTAAACCTTGCGCATGTAGCCGGCCCAGATAGGCAGAGCCATGTAGGCGCCCTGTCCGTAGGTGGTTTGGTCGAAATGGACGCTGCGGTTCTCGGCACCGGTCCAGACGCCTGTCACCAGGTTAGGTGTTACGCCCATGAACCAGCCGTCGGAGTTCTCCTGGGTTGTACCCGTTTTGGCGCCCACCTGCGCGGTTATCTTCCACGGATAGTCGTCGCGCCAGATGCGTGAGCCTGTGCCCTTGCGGACAACGCCCTGCAGCATTGTGAGCATCAGATAGGCCGTGCGCTCGCTGATGGCCTCGTGCTTAACCGGCTGGAAGTTGGCCAGCACGTTGCCGTTCTTATCCTCGATCCGGGTTACAAAAATAGGCTGAGTGTAAACGCCCTTGTTGGCAAAGCAGCAGTAGGCGCCCACCATTTCGGACAATGTGAGGTCGGCAACGCCGAGGCAGATTGCCGGATATTCCGGAACCTCGCTCTTAATACCCATGTTCTTGGCCAGTTGCACCACGGCTTTGGGGTTGAACCTGATCATAAGCCATGTGGCGACGTTGTTGAGCGAATGGGCAAGAGCGTATTTCAACGTAATCATTTTACCCTCGGTCGAGCTTGGGCTGTCGGAGTCGGGACTCCACTGCTTGCCAGTTGTCGGGTCGGTATAGGTATATGGCACGTTCAGCACGTAGTAGCATGGCGTAAAGCCGTCCATCATGGCCAGCGTGTAGAGGAACGGCTTGAAAGTGGAGCCCACCTGCCGTTTGGCCTTTGTCACGTGGTCGTACTGGAAATGGCGGTAGTCGATTCCGCCCACGTAGGCTTTCACATATCCCGAGTGCGGGTCCATCGACATGAGTCCCGACTGCAGGAAGTGGTTGTAGTAGCGAATGGAGTCCATTGGCGTCATCACGGTATCGACATCGCCGTGCCATGTGAAGACGCTCATCTGTGTCGGGGTGTTGAAGTTCTCCTCAATCTCCTCTTTCGACATTTTCTTCACCTTGCTCAGCACGCGGTAACGCTCGCTCCAGCGCATGGAGTTGTTCATGACGGTGTTCACCTGCTCGGTTGTAAGCTTGCTGGAGAAAGGAGCGTTGGGCTGTCCTTTTTTCAGAATGTCGAACTGTTTCTGAAGAGTGTTTTTCAGATAGTCGCGGACGGCAGCCTCGGCGTGGTCCTGCATTTTCGAGTTGACGGTGGTGTAGATTTTCAGGCCATCCTTATAGATATTATATGGTGTGCCGTCGGGTTTGAGGTTGCGGTTGCACCAACCACGCAACGGATTGGTGGCCCACTCAATCGAGTCGGCAATGTAATCAGCCTTGCTCCGATAGTTTTTGCGCTCGGGTTTGTTGGCGTTCATCTCGATGCGGAGGAACTCACGGAAATAGGTTGCCGAGCCCAGCTTGTGGTCCACTTTGTGGAAGTCGAGGCCCAGAGGCAGCTGCTTGAGCGAATCGTACTCGGCACGGGTCAGCTTATTGTTGTTAAGCATCTGAAACAGAACCACATTGCGCCGCTGCGCAGTCTGCTCCGGACGGCGGATGGGGTTGAAAAGAGCCGGATTCTTAGCCATACCGACAAGCATGGCCGCCTGCTCAATGCGCAAATCCTGCGGCGTGGTGTTGAAATATATTTTCGCCGCCGACTTGACACCCACTGCCAGATTCAGAAAATCGAACTGGTTGAGATACATGGCAATTATCTCCTCCTTGGTGTAGCTGCGCTCGAGTTTGATGGCGATAACCCACTCGCGGAACTTACGGTTCACCATCTGCAGCGAGTTGCTGAACGTCTCGCGCGGGAAAAGCATCTTGGCCAGCTGCTGCGATATGGTGCTGCCACCGCCCGAGCTCTTGTTGCCCGATACAATGGTCTTGAAGAACACGCGCACAAGTCCCGGAAAATCGACTCCCGAGTGTTTGTAGTAACGCTGATCCTCAGTCGAAACCAGGGCATCGACCAGATAGGGCGACAGCTCGTTGTAGGTGCCGGTGGAGCGGTTCTCCTTGAAATATGTGCCCAAAAGCACACCGTCTTCCGAATAAACCTCCGACGCCAGATTGCTTTTCGGATTCTCGAGTTCCTCAAACGACGGCATAAAACCAAGATTGCCGTTCCATATGTTGTAGAACATCACCACGATGAGTACAACCGGGAAAACCACCAACGACCAAATGATTATCTTCCATTGCAGCCGTTTCGAGATAGATATTGCCATTGCAAAAAAAATATTTTAATTGGCAAAGATAAAAAAAACGCTAATTCAGACGCAAACGGAAATTTGGGGGAAGAGAAAGGCAGAAGGCGTAAGGGGGAGGGGGAATGGTTAATGATTAGTGATAAGTGATAAGTGATAAGTTACAAGGTACAAGTTGCAAGGCATAAGGCATAAGGCGTAAGGCATAAGGGGAATGATTAATGGTTAGTGGTTAGTAGGGACGCGGCATTGCCACGTCCGAATAACGCAACCATCTGCGGTAAAAACCAACACCTAACACCCAATACCTAAAAACAAAACCTCGGCACTGCCACGTCCGAATAACGTAATTGTCCGATATCTAATTCTATCGCCACCAACACCCGACACCCAATCCCCAACACCAACCCATCAACCCCCAACACCAAAAATTTTCTTTGTTTTTCTCACAAAATCATTCTATTATTGCGTGATTTTAATTGACCATTAGGCCAGAAACTTTAATAAATGCTGCTATCGGGATACAATAATGCTTTTGCAGGATTGCGTTTTTGCCGCCAACAATTGGCGCACACAATGCAACGCATCAACTATTTGTCTATAAATCAACAATTTACCCCCCCCCATTTCGTTGCGTTTTTAATAGATTTCCTATTCCAAAACCTACATTTTGCACCATTTCGCAATATGGAGCATACGCCGCCGCGCAGCCTCACGGCTGCCAGAACAGCGTGTGGCTGTATGGTTGTGCCCATACTCGAAGACACTGACACTGACAAATACACTGACAATATAATATAAGCAACTAATTAATTAAAAATCAATTACTATGAAACTACGGAATTTGTTTATGACTATTGCACTGGCTGTTTCGGCCTCAGTGGCATCGGCACAGACCAGCGGTTTTTCGTATCAGGCTGTGGTGCGCAACCAGTCGGGCGATCTTGTTGCCAACAAGAATGTGGGCATCCGCATAACCCTGACCGATAGCAAAGGCCAGCAGAACTTCTACAGCGAGGCTATGACGGCACCAACCAACGCCTACGGCGTTCTGAGCGTGACCATTGGCGCGAAGGACACCACCGTGCTCAAGAACCTCGACTGGAGCAGCGGCATTTTCATGCGCGTTGAGATTGACCCCAAAGGCGGCACAACTTATACCGACATGGGCCTCACTCCCATTCAGGCCGTACCCTACGCCCTTTATGCAGCCAACGGAGGCAAGGGTGAGAAGGGCGACAAAGGCGACCAGGGCGACCCCGGACAACCCGGACCGCAAGGTGAGCCAGGACAGCCCGGACCGCAGGGATTGCAAGGCCCCGAAGGCCCGCGCGGCCCACAGGGCGACCCCGGCACAGGTCTTATCAACCGCGGCGAGTGGGATGCTGCAGAAACATATAAAGTTGGCGACTACGTATTCGCTCGCAGCACCGACAACCCGCTCATCAACTCGATGTGGATTGCTAAAAACGACAACGTACACAGCAGCACCGAACCCTACGCCGACAATGTCAACTGGGTTGAGTTCCAGGCGCCCAAGGGCGAGACCGGCGACCGTGGACCTCAAGGTTTGCAAGGCGAACAAGGCCTGAAAGGCGACAAGGGTGACAAGGGCGACAAAGGTGATACAGGAGCCAAGGGCGACAAGGGTGACAAAGGTGACAAAGGCGATGCCGGTGACACAGGAGCCACTGGCCCGAAAGGCGACAAGGGCGACCCGGGCGTTGGTCTGACCAACAAAGGCGCATGGGCGCAAGGAACCACATACAAAGCAAACGAATATGTCTTTGCTCAGTCGAGTGACAACGAATTGGTAACCTCGATGTGGATTGCGCAGACCGACAACGAAGCAGGATTTACATCGACCAAAGAGCCAAGACTCGAACCTTCTAATTGGGTTGAGTTCACCGCACCGCAGGGCGACAAAGGTGATACTGGCGAAAAGGGTGACAAAGGTGATACTGGCGAAAAAGGCGAAAAGGGTGACAAAGGTGACAAAGGCGACAAGGGCGACACCGGCGATAGAGGTGAGACCGGCCCTGCCGGCCGCGACGGCATGCAGGTTGAAGGCCAACAAGGACAAACACTTGTGCACAACGGCACAACATGGGTCGCCACCGACCAGCTCACACTGAAAAAACTTGATGTGAAAGGCGCGGAAAGCTCTGAGGAGGCCCTCTTCGAGGTTAAGGACAACGACGGCAACGTTGTGTTCGCTGTCTATCCCAACGAGGTGCGCGTGTAC
>JAGCFC010000199.1 GCA_017650325.1 Salinivirgaceae bacterium
CAAACATTTTCTGCATAAGGTTGCGAAAATATCCCGTTATACGATCGCCCTCAATCTGACTGTCACCATAGTGCAGAATGCGCACCTGACGGTTTTGGCAGTTGGCCAGCGCAGCGAAAAACGGCGCAAGACGCACCTCTTCGTCGTCGGCAAACTCAAAGGGTTGGCGGCTTCGGGGCCTGTCGGTGCGGGCGGGTTTGGGCTTTGGCGCGGGCGCTGCGGGCAGAGTGTCGGGCTGCGCCAAAACAGCCGTGTCGGCGGGCAGCGTGGTGGTGTCGGCCTTCAATTCGGCCTCAATGGCGCTTG
The DNA here is from genome assembly GCA_017650325.1 of Salinivirgaceae bacterium. Lineage (GTDB taxonomy): Bacteria > Bacteroidota > Bacteroidia > Bacteroidales > SZUA-534 > RUG13583. The sequence goes on from JAGCFC010000199.1 coordinate 307, forward strand.
TGTTGCCGATAATCTCGACCACGTCGGCAATGTTGGTCTGCGTTGTATCAGGCTGACTGTCAGTAAAATCGAAATGCAACTTGATTCCGCCGCCCAACTCAATTCCGTCTTTCGGAAAAAGCATTGCCACAGCCGCCAAAATGGCCGCCGTAACAATCAGAAAGGCCAGAATCTTAATGGGTTTCACGCTCGTTATCGTTTGATTTTCAGTTTCTGACCGATGTCGATTCGCGACGAACTCAAGCCGTTCCAGCGCTTGATGTCGTCCTCGGTGACGTTGAACGTGCGGGCGATTTCCCACAGCGAGTCGCCGCGGCGCACGGTGTAAATCTCATACTCGCCGTCGGCCAGCGGTTCGGCCGAAGTGGCTGTGGTTGTTGGCTTTGCCGTTGTAGCCTTGCCCACCGACGCCTGTTTCTCGTCGAACGTCATTGTGTTGATTTTCTCATATTTAGCCGCTTTCGACTTTGGCACGTAGATAATCAGTTTCTGACCGCCGCGGATGGTGTTGCGCGACATTCCGTTCCAGTATTTGATGTCCGACACGCGCACGTTGTACCAACTCGATATGAAGCCCAGATTGTCGCCCGATTTCACCGTGTAAGTCAGTTTTTTGTAGTCGCCTTTGGGCGGGCCAGGAATGTAGGTGTTGTGCTCGGGCTTTTTGTTCATAACCTCGGGGCGGAAATAGTAGGCGTCGTTGTAGCGCGAAATCGAGTCCTCAAGTTCGATGAATCGCAGCACGTGCTCTGTCGGCAACCGCAGCGCGTAGGGCTTGATGTGTCCAGGAATGATGTCGTGCCGATACTGCGGATTCAGGTTTCGCAGCACGTCCACGGGGATGCCCATAAAATGGTTAATCTGCTCAAAATGAATCTTTTTGCTCACCATTACCGTATCGCATTTCACGGGCATTTTAGGTGCCGTCGGCTTCAGGTTGTGCTCTTTGTAGTAATTCATTATGTACGCTGCCGCGATGTAGGCGGGTACGTATCCGCGCGTCTCGCGGGGCAGATGGTAGTAGATGTCCCAGTAGTTGCGCTTTCCGCCGCTGCGCTTGATTGCCTTGTTCACGTTGCCAGGGCCGCAGTTGTAGGCGGCAATCACCAGAATCCAATCGTGATAGGTGCGGTACATATCGCTCATAAAATTGGCGGCGGCGTAGGTCGATTTTATCGGGTCGCGGCGCTCGTCAACAAGGCTGTTCACCTCAAGTTTGTACATTCGGCCCGTGCTGTGCATAAACTGCCAAAGGCCCGTTGCGCCCACCCGCGACACGGCCACAGGGTTCAGCGCCGACTCAATCACAGCCAGATATTTCAGTTCTGTCGGCATTCCCTTCGAGTCGAAAATATCCTCGAAAATCGGGAAATAATAGTCGGCCACACCCAGCATATTCTCAACCAAGTCGCGGCGCTTGTGCGAGTAGAGATTGATCAAGTTGCTCACAATCTTGTTGTACGACATTTCGATTTCGAGCGGCAGAGCCTCGAGCCGTTGCCGATAGACCGAATCAGGAAAATCGGGAATCGAGTCTATTTCGGGCTGAATGGCCATAAACGAAGTATCGTTGCCGGCGCTCACCTGCCCGTCGAACCACATTTGCGACAGGCTGTCAACTTGTTCCGATATTTCAATGTCAAGCGTGTCAGATGGTTCGGGCCAGCCGAAATCCGTGGTGTCGGCGGCAAAAAGTGTGTCGATTGTTGCAAGAGAGTCGTTGAGTTGCGTTGCTGCGTTTGCGTGCATTGCAAGCGCCGTTGCGCACAAAACGGTGATGATTGGTTTTATCATTTCAAATTTAAGTCTATCAGAATGTTACAGTAATATTTACGCCCAGTGGCGTGCTTGTCCGCGAGCCGGCCACTTCTGTGAAATCGGGCATTAGCATTGGGTCGGCCTTGATTGACAGGTCTTTGTCGATGGTGAAATCGAAAAAGTGCGCATCTACGTTAGCGTCAATCACTTGCAGTAGATATAGTGCGCCAATTCCAATGAAGCAGATGTCGCGGTAGCGCCGCCAAGTGTCCTTCAGCCTTTCGGTGTTCGCAGCCGGATATTTGCTCACGGTGCGGTCATCGTCATCGGTAGCCCATTTGTACTCGCGTCGGTATTTTTTGTAAACATAGTTGTTGTAGCTCGCATAGTAAATCAGCCCCGTAAAACCGCCGTAGATGATGGGTATCTTCCAGTATTGCTGATTGTAATACTGTCCCAAACCCGGCACCAGCGACGACATGAACGTTGCCTTGTTGGGTTTGTGCATAGCATGGTAGGTGCTGTCCGGAATGTCGTATCCGTCGGCATATTGAGCGTGTGCGGTTAGCGGCGCAACAGCCATAAGCAGCAGCGCACCAATCAGCAGCGATATGCGTTTAAGAGCCACTTTCAGCCTCAATTAAAGCGATTTAAGTTTGTCGAACAGCGATATTATGCGCTCAAGGTCTTGATCGTCTTTGAACGCAATCACAATCTTACCATTGCCTTTGTCGGTGCGGTTGAACTTCACTTTCGATTCAAAGAAACTGTTCAGCTTGCTTTCGAGTTCAGCGTAGGTATTGTCCTTCTTTTTGGTTTTCTGTTTTTTCTTCTTGTCAGGATTGTTGGCTTCCTTCATTTCGCTTGCAATCTCTTCAACTTCTCTTACAGAAAGCCTCTCATTAAGTATGCGCTCGAACAGGAAATTTTGGTCGTTCACATCGTCGATGCTCAACAATGCTTTTGCGTGTCCCATAGAAATCAGGCCTTTGCGCAAACCTAATTTTATCTCGTCGGGTAGTTTCAGCAGACGCAGGAAGTTGGTGACAGTCGAGCGTTTTTTGCCCACGCGGTCGCCAAGATTCTCTTGAGTCAGATTGCACTCGTCAATCAACCTTTGGTAGCTGATGGCAATCTCAATCGGGTCAAGGTCTTCACGTTGGATGTTTTCAACCAGAGCGAGCTCAAGCATAGCTTGGTCGTCGGCGGTGCGGATGTAGGCCGGAATAGCTGTCAGTCCAGCCATCTTTGATGCACGGCAGCGGCGTTCGCCTGCAATTATCTGGTAGCGGCCGTTGTCGAGTTTGCGTAGTGTGACAGGCGTAACCAGCCCCAATTGCTTAATTGATTCAGCCAGTTCGTTGAGTGCGTCTTCGTCAAATTCGGTTCGCGGTTGAAACGGATTTACGTCAATCAACTTCAATTCAACCTCATTGACAGCTGAATTTTGCGTGCCTTGCGGTGATGCAGCCTTCAGCAGTGCGCCCAAACCTTCGCCTTTTTTGATACCCAATATATTTTCCATATTTCGGCCTAGAGCCGGTTTCTTTGGTGTCGCCATAATCAGTCAATCATTTTTTCGTCAGAGTCCATTTGTGTCATATTGTTGCGCTGAAGCACTTCGCGGGCAAGGTTCAAGTAGTTGATCGCGCCTGTCGATTGCGGGTCGTACAGCACGCTAGGCGTTCCGTAACTTTGCGCTTCGGACACTTTCACGTTGCGAGTAATCATTGTCTCGAAAACCATATCCTCGAAGCAGCGGCGAACTTCCTCAACCACAGTGTTGGCAAGTTTTGTATTGCTTTGGTACATTGTGCACAGGAACCCTTCGATCTGCAAACTGGGGTTCAGCCCGCCTTGGATTATTTTTATGGTGTTAATCAGTTTGCCGATGCCTTCGAGAGCGAAATACTCGCACTGAACAGGAATTATCACCGAATCGGCAGCAACGAGAGAGTTGACGGTTATCAACCCCAGCGATGGCGAGCAGTCGATAATGATGAAATCGTACTTGTCACGGAACTTTTCGATTCCCATTTTCATAATCTTCTCACGGTCAGCCTTTTCAAGCAGTTCAATCTCAGCGCCAACCAAGTTGATGTTCGATGGCAGAAGGTCGAGTGTTTTCAAGCTACTGTTCTTTTCAAGGCTGCTAACGTTCAGAATGACGCTTGCCGGGTCAATCTCATCGACAAGGCACTCATAAAGCCCCACTTTTATGTTTTCCGTTTCGTATCCAAGTCCTTCTGTGGCATTTCCCTGCGGATCGGCATCGACAAGCAAAACTTTCTTATCGAGCACTGCCAAACTTGCCGCCAAATTGATTGATGTTGTAGTCTTGCCCACGCCGCCTTTCTGGTTGGCCACGGCTATAATCTTTGCCATAGTTGTCAATTTTTAATGTTGTTATTTACAATATTCTTAAAACCAACAATTTATATTTGTTTTTTCGCCTATTATTAATCGGTGCAAGGTAGTGAATTAATCCACATTCGCCGGGTTAAGATATCAACACTTAGAGGCTCGTTGTTGATAACTTGTGAATAAATTGCATCTTTTCAACAACCGCGCACATAGCACGTCACCACTGCTCATCTGATAATCGAAAAGTCAAATAAAATATTGCGCACTGTCTCAGTTTTTTCACACCTTCGCATTATGAAACGATTACTAAGCTTTTCGGCGATACTTTTGGCGTTGGTCTGCTTCTACGCTTTCCAACCAGTAGCCGTCATCGGCCTACAGCAGTCTAACACCAATTTACCCGACAATGGCTGCTCGATAATCGAAGCCGTTCACGACTTCCAGGGCGTGATGCCGCCGCAGAGCCAACTGACGGTGCGCACCTGCGAGCTAAATGAACGAACAATCTACGACGGATTCTTCGAAATTGTCAAATCATCGGCAAAGGTGTTTTTCTCATCGTTCTCGCGCAGCAAAACCACACCGCCCGGATTTGCAATTAAATTTCCGAAAGTCGATATTTCATTTCCATTCTGTGTGTTCTGGTAAATTATCAGACCTTCTTTTGGCCGCACAATGCTGTCAGACCAGATTGTGTGGTCTCCGTTTTTTTTAAAAACATTTTTGTGCATCGACACCACTCCAAGTGACGGCTTATGGTGCGTGCACACATTTATCAATCAATAAAATAAACAAACAAAATGGATACATCATCAATATTAATAGGTATAGCAGTGGTGTTGGCATGCGCCCTGCCCTTCTTGCTTTCGAGCATTTCACGCAAGCAACGTGAGAAAAAACTAGTTGACTCTCTCAATCAAATGGCACAATCAGAGTCAACAACTATTTGCAGTTCTGAGATTTGCGGCAATAACGCCATCGGAATCGACGGCAGCGGACGTTGGCTGTTCTACGCTCGTTGCGCTGACGGAGTTAAAGAGAAAATTGACCTTGAGAGTACACGTTCGTGCGGCATCATTGACAAGCCCGACACCGCCGGACTTATTTTTGTGGCCGATGGCAAACCGGATATTTATTGTGAACTATTCAACAGCAAAGTTGAAGCCACACCTTATGACGAGTCGCGTATGGCTGCGCGATGGCATAAAATTGTTGTGGATCGATTGGCTGCCATAAAAAGTTAGCCGCACGTCTGCTTACTGAAAACAATCGGGGCACCACTACTGTGATGCCCCGATATTTTTTGCGCTGGCATATTTAACGATGCAAACACCGTCTAATTAATCATTTTACAATAAGGGTTCTGATGCTATCGGCTTTTTGGCAGATGGCATTGAAAAGCATATCGTTTATGAAAATATCGGTGTCGGCAGCCAGTTTTGTCTTCCCGTCAGTAGTAGTTTCTGCTTTTATATCCGACGACATTGTTTTAATCCGTCCATAGGTAGCCTGAAGATCGGCAAACCAGCCGTAAACCATCGAAACATTGCTGGATTTCTTATAGTTGTCAAGCAGTTTCATTAAAATCGATAGCGAGTAACGCTGGTCGATTACAAGATCGATAAGACGGGTGTTGTCATTTGCCGTTTGAGCGAGCGATGTAGCCAGATAAAGGCCCTCAATCCAGCCGCCTGCCACAATCAGCGCCGCCACTTCGGCCCGTCCCGCATCCTTCAGATAGTCGTTCGCGCTGTTAAATCCATCAGTAATAATCTCCATAAGCGAATCTCTGTCATTGATATTGCTCTCGATGCGGTTGACAATATCAGCCTGAACAAAATCGAAAATGCCCATATCGTCCGCCAAACTCTTAACCGCAGACATGTACTGAATAGATGCCTGAGTCTGATTGAAAAGACTCACATAACTCAAATCGGCGCCATAAACACCGAAATTGAGAGCTTTCTGCATTGTTGTCGCATAATTTGGAACTTTATCGACGGAATTCGACAAATCCATGCTGTATGCGACTCCCGTGCTATGAATCAAATATGCAGTTTCAATTGGCGAAGGCAGTGCGTAAAAAATTTGTTTGGCTTTATCCAGGTCACCGGCCACATCAGGCTCAAAATCATAGTTGCCGCCAACTTTCTGTTTTCCTTCGTTATTGGCGCAGCCGACTGCCAGCAGACACACTGACGCGGCTAAAACAAAATTCCATTTTCTCATGTCAGACGTTAATTATTAAAGCACTAAAAGTAGACATTTTTTTAAATGTAGGTTTGATGAATTTTGAAATTGAGCAATCACACATCCGTTTCAACGCTAAAAAGTAAAGCTATTCAACCTTTTCCTTACATTTGTAAAAAAATATTTGTTTATGGAAAACAACCGTTTGAAATCAATTGAAGACTCACTGGCTAACGGCGGAAAAGACGCTGTAATGGCCGTACTGGAACAGATTCGCGAAATTGGTGTGCCAAAACTTCTGCCCGCCCTGGTGAAAGTTTATAAATCGTGCGGCGATGACGATGTTAAAATGGCCGTGTTCAAACTACTATGCGATGCCAGCCAGCCTGGCCTCGTCGACGTAATGGCCGAAACCATTGCCGCCGAATCCGATGCCAACGTGAAGCAGATGCTGGTAACATCGTGCTGGTATTCGAAAATAGACTATCTGCCCCGACTCGAACTTTTTATCGATTTGGTATTCGATGCTCCATTTGAACTCGCATTCGAAGCCTTTACGGTTGTCGAGAATCGTCAAGGCTCAATCAGTGACGAACGCCGCACCGAACTTATCAGCTATATCGAAAACCGTCTTGCCGAAACCAGCAGCGCCAACGAGAGCCTCGCCGAAAGCCTGAGTGAGATTGTCAAAAATTACGATAAATAATTAGTATGGCATAGGATCGTAGAGTTTGGTTTCCTGATTGCCGTTATTCCAAATAAAAAATCCCGTCAAATTTGACGGGATTTTTTTGTTGTGTGGCTTAATCTATTAGAACATTCCGGGACCACCGAAACCTCCAGGGAATCCGCCAGGGCCGGGGAATCCGCCAGGACCCATTTGGCGTGATTGCTTACGCATTGAGTTGATTTTATAAACGAACTGCACAATAGCGTAGCTGCCCAAAGTGTTCGATTCAGAGTCGATTACCGACGAACTGCTCACGTAGCGCGAAATGCTCTTTTGCTGTTGCAGAATATCGAATACTTTCACGCGAACGGCCATGCGGTTGTCTTTTGTGAAGTTTTTGGTAATCTGCGCGTTCCAGATTGCAAGGTCGCGGTCATAACCATCGGTGTAGCCGGTGTAGATTCTCCAGTTGAAGTCGGTTGCAAACGTCATCTTCCAAGGCAGGTTGATGGTTGTGTTGGCGCCAAGCTCATAGTCGAATGTCTCGCGGTCGTTGCTCAGTGTGGCGTTGCTCATGGCACCAGTAGTGATTGCCTTCTGGTCGTTGCCGCTCTTCAGGTAGCGAACCGAACCGTTGATTGAGAAGTCGAATGTCTCGCAGCGGTAGTTCAGTTGCAGACGCTCTTGCAGTGTGGTAGTCGCTGTGGTGATTTTGCCGCCGCCAACAGTCTGGCCTGTAGGCAGTTTGGTTGCGCTCGACATCGAGACGTTCTCGCTGTAGTTGGCCATCGATGTTGCAGTGATTGAGAGTTTCTTGCTGCCGATTGGCGAACTCAAGGTCAAGAATCCGTTGGTCGACCAGTTGCCGTTCAAGTTTATTTTGCGAGTCTCCTGTCCACCAGTCAAAGCATTGTAAGTGATTTCGTTGCTCACGGTGTTCAGAGTGTTGTTGTACGACAGGTTGAACATTATGCTTTTGCCCGATTCGCGCATGAAGTTGTTGTAGTTCAGCGAGACATTGTTTGTAAATGTCGGTTTCAAGTTCGGGTTACCATATTGCAGGTTCAACGGGTCAGTTACGCTGATAATCTCTTGCAAGTTCTGCACGTCGGGAGCCGAGCTGCGACCGTTGTAGCGCAGTTGGATAGTGTGCTGTTTGGTGAACTTGTATTGTACACGCAGTGTCGGCGACCAGTTGAATACAGTTTGTTTCTTGTCGTTGCCCACGTTGGCGCCCAAAATGTTGTGAGTTTCCGAAATCTGCGGCTGGAGCGACACACCAAGATTGTAGTTCAATTTGTCGTAACGGCCTTGCCAAATTATCTCGGCGCGGTGGTTGTAGTAGCTGTTCTCAATCTCGCTGCTCAAACTGTCGTTTCTTGTGCTGCTCTCATCTTCGTAAACATAAGAGTAAGAATCAGATGAACGTGTCTGGAAGTTGTATCGCAATTGCAGGTAGTTCTTTTCGAAAATCGGTTCAACATAGCCTAACTCGCCCATCAGAGTAAGGTTACTGCTCTCGCCGTCGGTTTTACGGTTAATATTCGAAAGCGAGTCGTTGATGGTGAACATGGTTTTCGATTTTGTTATTCTGTCAGATGGGCTGAGCGAGCCGTTTATTCTGACGTTTAACTGTATGCTGCGACCAAAGTTGTTCAGTTTTCTAACAAGCTGCAGGTTAGCATTGTATGAAATGTTTGTTGAGTTCGATTCGTTGTTGCTTGTTTGGGTGTTCACTGTTTTACGGCCGTTTGTCAAAGTGTCGTTTGTCAATGTTTCGTCGGCAATAATGTTGCCCAAGCTCAGCGATTCGCCGTTGCTTTCGGTTTCAGAGAAGCTCATACGCACGTTGGGGCGGAAAATGAGTGTTGTCATTGAGTCGATACCCCATTTTATGCGGTACGATGCGTTGATATTGTTGCGGACGCTTGTCGAAGTCGAAGTGTCTTTTTGTACAGTTGAGTAGTCATCGCCACGGAAAGTCTCGGTCGAAGTCTTGCCTTCCGATTCGGTGCTTGTGCGGCTGTACTGAATGTTGCCGCCGTGCAGGAAGGTTTTGCTCACTTCTGTCTCAAAGTTGGCCATAATGTTCTGAGTCTCGGTAATGCCGCCGCCAAAGCCCATCATGCCACCCATCATACCACCGCCCATGCCGCCACGCATACCGCCGCCGCCCATCATCATCATTCCGCCGCCCATGCCACCGCGCATGCCGCCACCAAAGCCGCCGCTGTTGTCACCAAGGTCGCTGCTGGTGTTGTTGGTGTTGTTAATATTTGCGATGATAGCCTTGTTACCCATGTCATCGAACTGGTTCAGGTCCAAGTGGCCGTCGTAGCGGAAATCGTCCGGGCCGTTGATGTCGTGGCCAATGCCACCCCAAATGTTGCCAATCCAGCTGTCGAGCATACTCTTGCGTACTGTGAAGTCGAGTACAAACTCTTCATCATCGTCGTCAATGCCGGTCAACTCAGCCTGCTCACTCTTTTTGTCGTATGTTTTAATGTCCTTGACCATATTGGCAGGAAGGTTCTTCAGTGTAACCTGCGGGTCGTTGGCAAAATACTCTTTGCCACCGATAAGGATTTTGGTAACTTCCTTACCGCCAACGGTAAGCTTGCCATCCGATGACAATTCTGCACCCGGCAGCTTCTTCACAAGGTCCTCAACCATTGCGCCTTCAGTTACGTGGAATGCATCGGCGTTGAAAACCACAGTGTCGTCGCGAACCACAACTGGAGTTGCCTCTGCCTGAATGCTAACCTCGGCTAATTGCTTGCTGTCCACAGCTAAATAAATCTTACCAGCAGGGTTGTCCTGTCCTTTCTTAACAGTAACGTTCTTATCGACAGGCGAATAGCCAATAAACGAGGCTCTAACAAGGCATTTCTCTGCCTTAATGCCCTCAATCTTGAACGTACCGTCCTCCTTAGTCACGTCACCTTTCAAAAATGTGCTGTCAGGCAACGAGTAGATTTGAACGTTTGCATACTGCAAGGCCTCATTTGTGGTCTTGTCCAACAACTGACCTGAGATTGATGTGGTTTGTGCCATTGCCACATTTCCAATCAGAACCGAAAGAATTAAACTTAACTTTTTCATATCACTTAATTTTTTGTGTTTTTAATTTCTTCAAACTCTTTATGTCATTTTCGACGATGCAATGATATTTTGTTTCGCTGAAACCGCAATATCCTTATAGATGAAGGGATGAAAATTGCCGATTGAACTTGTCGAATTTCAATCTGAGTCTATGTTTGGCCCATTTTTACCGATAAAAACACGGTTTGCGGCCTATTTCACACCTTATTTGCCTCCGTTTGACCGATTTTACCGCCGTTTTGACGATATAAATACTTACAAATAAGATAAATAGATTGATTTTAACCCATTTTGGCATTTTGCACCGAAAACAATGCTTTTGTGGAGAAAAATGGGGAGATCATCGATAATCGACGAAAATTTCTACTGATTATCAATGTATTATGAAATGAATATTATTTTTTGCCATCAAAAATCGCTAATCAGTCCCGTATGGACGCAACAAAAGGAGGTTGCGCACCTACCACGAGTTTGCCTCCAGACTATTAAAACGAGAGCACATACACCTCGTCGGGAACCACGTCGAAGATGATGCAGCCGTCGGCAATCAGTGTTGGTATCTCGCTGTTATTGCGAACAATGCGTGCTTTGGTGCAGCCTTCGGGCAGTTTGCGCTTAATGGTTATAGGCTGGTCAAGTTTTGTCAAGCTTGATTGAGCATTGCAGCTGACGGTTATCTCATAAAAGTCCATTTCCTGCCGTTCGCTGATTGATAGCGAGTTACGCTCGATAATATATTTCGATATTTCGGCAAAAGTGCCAACCCAATAAGCCAGCCCCGATTGTTTTACATACTTCAGATGTGACTCAAATTCAGTCGATTTGATAGGAGAGTAGCCGCCATCATCGTCGAGAGCGTGAATCAGGAACACGCACCAGCCTTTGGTGCCTATGGCCGATGCCACCCACTTGTTGAAGTTGTCGGCGGTTTGCATATCACTTTCAGTTCCAACAACCCGCGATGTTATGTTGAACATGTTTTCTGGCGTTGGGGCACCAATCTGGCCGCTGCAACCGCGCGCCGAAATGTAATGCCTTGCCACAATCTTGTCGTTGCCCGTCACACAGTATGGATAAACCATTGTAATACATTCTTTTCCTATCTCACGCTCAATTATTTTCTTCGATTCGGACAACTCTTCCTCCTGCTTGTTGTCGGGTGTTTGTCCGAAGTTGGCGTGAGTCACGGTGTGCGATGCAATCTCGTGTCCCATTTCGGCCACCTTGCGCCATTCGCCCCAGTCTTTCACCCAACTTGTAATTAGATTAAAGGTGCCGTGAAAACCATATTTATTGAGTAGAGGAATTGCTACTGGAATTTGGTTGGGGGTGCCATCGTCGAACGAGTAGGTGATAGCAGCCTGGCTGAAATTGTGCCAAGTCGCCACTTCGTAACCTTCTGGTATTTGTGCATTTACTGTGTTTGCCATAATAAACGGTATTGCCATTATCAACGATAATTTTTTCATATTCAATTAAATTTAGAATGCAATAATAAGCAAATTTTAAAACGCAAACGCCATTACACATTACTCTTTAATCTTTACTCTCTAAATCATATTTTTGCGAAAAACTGACTTAACTATGTCTACAATAAATTGCAGAGGAAGGCTCATTGATTTGTCGGAGCCGAAAGTGATGGCGATTGTGAATGTTACGCCCGACAGTTTCTACAGCGGAAGCCGTTGCCCCACAACCGATGCGGCATTGACTCGCGCCGATGAAGCGCTTGCGCAAGGTGCCGACATTCTCGATTTGGGCGCATACTCTACACGCCCCGGAGCCGCCGAAGTGTCGGCTGACGAAGAATGGAATCGTCTTGCGCCCGTGGTTTCGGAACTGCGCCGCCGTCATCCGCAGGCCGTCATATCAATCGATACTTTCCGTAGCAGCGTGGCAGAGCGAGCTGTTGAGGCCGGAGCCGACATTATCAACGATGTGGCTGGCGGCACACTCGATGACCAAATGTTTGCCACCATGGCACGTCTGCAAGTACCTTACATTCTGATGCATATGCGCGGAACACCGGCTACAATGCAACAGTACACCACCTACAACAATCTGGTGGCCGATGTTATTGCCGAACTCTCGCAGCAACTGCGCCGACTCACCGATGCTGGCGTTCACGATGTGATTATCGACCCTGGATTCGGCTTTGCCAAAACGCTTGAGCAGAACTATGAGTTGTTCACCCATCTGCCGGAGTTTTCGGTTTTCGACCTTCCGCTGCTTGTGGGAATTTCGCGCAAGTCGATGATTTACAAATTATTCGACATAACACCCGAACAATCGCTTTGCGCCACCACAGCGCTCAATATGCTGGCTTTGCGCGATGGCGCGTCAATCTTGCGAGTGCACGATGTTCCCGAAGCTGTGCAAGTTGTGAGAATGCACAATCAAATGAAATTCGGCACAAAGGCTTGATAGAAAATAGCACAAAAAAAAAGCGGCCACCGCATTGGCGACCGCTATTATTATTAGGTATACGCTATTTGTTAATTCTGGTCTTTCAGAATAACATCGTGAGCGCCGCCCTCGATAATCGATGTCGATGAAACGACAGTGATTTTCGCATTCTGCCGTAACTCTTTGATTGACAACGAGCCACAGCTGCACATTGTAGCGCGGATCTTACCGAGCGTTAGCGCCAGGTTATCCTTCATCTTGCCGGCGTAAGGCACGTAGCTGTCAACGCCTTCCTCGAATTTCAGAGCAGCTGCGCCGCCCATATCGTAGCGCTGCCAGTTCTTTGCGCGGTTCGAGCCCTCGCCCCAATATTCCTTCACAATGCGGTTGCCGATGGTGAGTTTCTTGGTCGGCGACTCGTCGAAGCGGGCAAAGTAACGGCCCATCATCAGGAAGTCGGCGCCCATGGCCAGTGCCAGCACCATGTGGTAGTCCTGCACAATGCCGCCATCAGAGCAGATTGGAATGTAGATGCCTGTCTTTTTGAAATATTCATCGCGGGCGGCAGCCACATCCATAACGGCTGTAGCCTGGCCGCGGCCAATACCTTTCTGCTCGCGGGTGATGCAGATTGAACCACCGCCGATACCAATCTTGATGAAATCGGCACCTGCCGCAACCAGATAGTCAAACCCTTCTTTATCAACAATATTGCCAGCGCCAACTTTCACTTTGTCGCCGTATTTCGATTTAATCCACTTCAATGTCTCAAGCTGCCATTCCGAGTAACCATCCGATGAGTCGATGCAAAGCACATCAGCACCAGCTTCAACCAATGCTGGAACGCGCTGCTCATAGTCGCGAGTGTTGATGCCGGCACCCACAAGCAGTTTCTTGTTCGAGTCCGACAGTTCGTTCGGATTCTCGTGGTGGCTGTCGTGGTCCTTGCGGAAGACAAAGTACATAAGTTTCTGATTCTCATCGATAATCGGCAGAGTGTTGAGTTTGTTGTCCCAAATGAGTTGGTTGGCGTCGCTCAACGAGATACCCAGCTTGCCTACAGTCAGCTTGTCGAACGGAGTCATGTGAAGTTCAACCTTATCGTTCAAGTCGTCCTTGTCAGTGCGGTAGTCACGGCTGGTAATCATACCCAGCAGGCGGCCGTTTGGTGTTCCGTCGTCGGTCACGCCGATGGTAGAGTGGCCGGTGCGCTGGATCAGGTCGAGCACGTCGTAGAGCGTGTTGTCGGGTTTCACGTTCGAGTCGCTGGTAACGAAACCGGCTTTGAATTTCTTGACGCGGCGAACCATATCAGCCTGTGACTCAATAGGCTGCGAGCCGAATATGAACGACAGGCCGCCGTTGCGTGCAAGTTCGATGGCCAGGCCCGAGTCGGAAACCGACTGCATAATGGCCGACACAAACGGAATGTTCAGGTTGATGGCCGACTCTTCGCCCTTCTTGAATTTCACAAGCGGAGTGCGGAGCGACACGTTTGTGGGAATGCACTGTTTGGTTGTGAGTCCCGGGATCAGCAGAAACTCGCCAAATGTTCTTGATACGTCGTTGAAAATCTTTGCCATTTTTGTTGCGTTTTTCGGAATAAAAAAAATTTTGCAATGATACGGAATTTGGTTGGTTCTGATAGCCGTCGGCGCGGATTTTTTTCGGCAAAAAGGCA
>JAGCFC010000200.1 GCA_017650325.1 Salinivirgaceae bacterium
AACAGCCACTCTGCCGCGAATGATAGGTTGCGATGAGGAGATGGAAGTGTCGGCTACAGTGTTCGCCACAGAGCAAGGTATGGGCAATGTCAATGTGAGACTGAATGTGTCTGACGGAATGACAGTTATAGGCGACAGCAAGCAGGTTGTCGAACTGAATTCGATAGGCGATAAGACTGTGAAATTCAGAGTGAGGACTTCGGCAACGGCGCAGGTTGGAAACATAAGCTTGACGTGCGAGGCGAAAGGAGAGAAGGCGTCGTACAGCACACCAATAGAGGTGCAGCACCGCCAGTTGCCGCAGAGCAAGTCGGACAGCTACACAATTGCCGCCGGCGAGTCGCAGGTAATAAAACCTGAGATATTCGGCATGAGTGGCACCAACGACCTGTCGCTCGAAGTATCGTCAATTGTCCCAATCAACCTTAACGAGCGTCTCAATTATCTTGTGGGATATCCGCACGGATGCATTGAGCAGACAACTTCAAAGGTGCTGGCGCAACTCATGCTCAGCGAGCTCACAACACTCTCTCCGCAGAAGGCTTACGATGTGCAGAAGAATGTTCAGTCGGGTTTGAATAAGTACCGCGGATTCCAGACCGTTTCGGGCGGAATGGCTTACTGGCAGGGCAATAAGACCCCCGATGGATGGGGAAGCATTTACGCCATGCACTGCATAACAACGGCAGAGGCCAAAGGCTACCGCATACCCGACGGTGTCAAGCCGGCGCTGCTCAACTACCTTAAGAGCGAAGCCAACCGCTGGTCGTATAATAATTCCGAAGCACTGATTCAGGCATACAGACTTTATGTGCTGGCTCTCAATAATATGGCCGATATGAGCGCCATGAACAGAATGAAAGGTATTTTCAGCGGCTTATTAGGCGATAAAACCTCGTGGTTCCTTGCCGGAAGTTACGCACTTGCCGGACGCAAGGATATAGCCAATGAGATTCTCGCTCACACAGTGGCGTCGGAATATGACGATGACGATTGCACCTATGGCAGCACTTATCGCGATATTGCTGTGAAAGCCATGGTACTCACCGATTTAGGACGCGTACAGGAGGCTTCGGAATATATAAAGCAGATATCTGATATAATGTCGGACGAGCGCTGGTTAAGCACGCAGAGCATAGCGTTCTGCCTCTATTCAGTGTCGCATTTCTACGAAGTTACAGGCAAACCGCAGCCGGCCGAGTTCAAATATGAGTATGACGGCAACAAGCAGGATGTTAATTCCAAGACCGAACTTGTAAGCACTTTCGACTTGTGCAAGTCGGTTGACAGCTACAGCCCGATTACAATCACGAACAAAGGCAAGAGCACGATATTTGTCAAGGTCCGCCGGTCGGGAATACCGCCGCGCGCCAACGAGGAAGCCTTCAACAACAAGCTGGCGCTCAATGTCAGATATATCGATTATAACACCAAGCAGGAGGTTGCTGTTACCAATCTGCATTCGGGCGACAACATTGAGGCGGTGATTACCGTGCGAAACACCACCGATTTCGCCATTCGCAACGTGGCCATTGAGCAGTATATCCCGTCAGGTTGGGAAATCCTTAACGAGCGCTTTATGGAGGGCGGTCAGACCGAGAGCAACTCGCTCTCGTATCAGGATATCCGCGACGACCGTGTTTACAGCTATATCGATTATCTGGCACCGAATAAAAAAGCTGAAATAACAGTGAAACTCTGCGCCACCTACGGCGGTAAGTTCTATCTGCCACCCGTAAAGGCCTATGCAATGTACGACAACGACAAGCAGGCCATGACGGTCGGTGCCGAAGTGGAAGTGGAATAGGAACTGAAAACGGAATAGAAAAAGGCGCTCAATTGAGCGCCTTTTTTATTGCTAATCATCACGAAAATACTTGCAAGCAATGTTGCTGGTGGCATCACAATCAGGCTCTATGCAGCCTTTTTCGTTTTCCGAAAATACCCTACAAATTGCCCAAAATGTGTTTAAATAGTGTGAGTGTTATTACTTTATCATTTCTTTGCGGACCTTCAATGTCGAGAAGGAATGGGGTTAGAGTTTATTTATAAGGTCAATTAATGCTCCGATATTGCCAGCCAATTTAATTGGGCATTTCCAATATAATCTGTTAGTCCACGAAAAAGTCCAGGTTTTATTATTGGGTTGAAGTGTGTTTAGATGCTCAATTATTTTCTTCTTTGTAGTAAAACCGAAGAATAGGGGCTTGTTGTATTTGTCTGAATTAATGATGTTTTTGACCTCTTTGTAATCACGAGTAATTACAGATGAAAGAGAATCGAAATTGTCAAATCCTTTTTTGTAAGGTTTGGCGTAAAAATATATCTGAACGTGAATCAAACTCTCTATGTCTTGTGGTTGTTTAAGAGTCTTTCCCTTGTCGTGACTGGCCGTTATTTTTATGTCTCTTTTATTAATTATGTCTGAAATAGGTTCTCTATTGGGTGGTATTGAAGACTTTACCTCGACTTTTATTTTTCTATTACCAACCAGCATATCCCAACCTGGGTCAGCTTCCATAAAATTGTCTTTTCGTTCTTCATCGTAATCAATTATAGGTGAAGTGCATTTACTTTTCAGATAGTCGTAAAGCGCGTTTTTTGCAAAATCACCCATATAGAGGTTGTCAAGCAATTCAACAGGAGTTCTGTTATACATCAAACCTTTGATTGTGTAATTGTACTTTTTAACAGCGTTACACATGGTTTTGTCTATAACAGCCTCACTGACTGGTAGTTGGAAAACATCATCGATAGTCATCACAAGTCTTTTAACGAGTTGTTAATATACTGAATATCATCGTATTTGAGTTTGTACTTGTCATATAACTGCTTGTCAATTTCTGGTATGGATTTAGACCAATTAATATCACTTTGGTTGGTATAGTTTTGCATAGGCACAAAGCGATATACCCTTTGAGGTGCTGATTGCGTGATTTTCATTGCAGAAACTAGAATTCTTAAAAATTTGGTATGCAAATATTTAAAGAAATTCTTTGCTTCGTCATCAGACTCAAAAGCGGCATATAAATAAGATTGAGAGCAGACAGAATGAGATACTGCACATTCTGGACGGCCTAAAACATAAGGGTCAATACCAGAACCACCAGTACCAGGAACAAAAACTTTGGGTTTGTCAACATCTGCTCTGTTTTTCCTTATGTCATCGTAAGCCACATATTCAATCTTTCTTCTTTGATTTTCAATGTGATACAAAACGACATCGTGCTTATCTGTTTTATTTGTATAAACCTTAAATGGGGTTTTGGTGCTAGTACGCGGGTTTGAAGGAATTCCAAATGGCGTGTCATTTGAAATAATACTATCAACATAACGAGTTGGAGTTTGACTTGCAATATCAATAACTTGAGCAACAATTCCTGCAACTTTAGGATTCCTTATTAGAATATCAAATCTTGACAAGTCAACCTCACCTTGTGTCAGAATTCCCTTTTGGGCAAGAGTGTAGTCACATTTACCATTGTATTTCTTATCAAAAAGATAGTAGCATATGCCACCTTTAATTTCCACATTAGGAAAAATGTCACGACCATTTGAATGAGTAACCATTTGTTTTATATGCCCACAATTCAGCATCTCTTTGCGGTAATCGCCAAGTAGGTTTTCCCGGCCAGCGGCAAACCATCTGGCTGGTAGGATTATACTAGCATAATCTGTCGTAAGGTCATTGCTTATTTTGCTGAATATTTGATAGATGGGTGCATCATTATTGCCGCCTGACGCACCTGCCAGCTGATATGGAGGATTACCTACAATAGCGTTAAAATTCATATCACTAATGGTGGTGTCGGCGCTCATATTATTCATTAACGTATGGAATTCTACTGTTTTAATGGGTTTTTCGTCAAAATGCCAGGTTTGTTTATCCCATTCGGCAACAACTTGTTTTATTCCATTATGTTGGTGAACGTTATTGTTAAGACAACCTTCACAAAATTTCACATCTTCATTAGAAAGTCCTGATTGCACGGATGATTGCCGGGAGTTACAAGACGTTGGAAGCACCATTTTACAACCATCCATCTGAAAAATATTCCAGGAGATAATATTGGCGGCATTCTGCAAATATGAGGTGGATGGTTTTGATGGTTCGATTTTATGTTTTTGGGCAAAGTCTTCGTAATAGTCTATAAAAGAGTACAATAACGCCTCGCGTGCAAGTAGCAAATTATCACCTTGCCACTCAAAACCATATGTTGATTTAAGAGCTGCAAATGCCCACAAATACCAGTCTTCTATTGAATTAACATTTTCACATACAACTCTTAATTTGCGGTCTAGAATACCAATGCGTTGCTTAATCGGGATAGGTTTCCCCGTTGTGGTATCATATCGGCTGACAAGATAGGGAGCTTCGCCGCAGGCAACTTCAAGCCTGTTGTCGCAGACATAATCTTGCCATGACTTACCCGTTAACGTCGGGAACTTGATTTTTTTTGTCGGCTTCCAATCCGTATTGTCTTGATTTGGAACATTGAAGACGTTGGGTTGGCCAAACCATGCATTATCTACAAGATTGTTTTGAGTATTACATATCCAGGCCGGTGTGAAAACTTCGGCTTTATCACGAGTCCTTTTTTCTTGTTCTTCTTTTGATTTGGCTGCGCGTGGACGGACTAAAAACTCGTTTTTGCCTGTAATGCTTTCAATATCAATTTGGTCCTCATATTTGAAACTGGCACTCTCGTAATTGTCCGTAGCCCAGAAAATATGGCATTTACCGTACACGCTTTTGTTCAGTCTGTCATATGCGTGTTCGTGTAAAAGCAATTCTAAGACATCAGCGCCAAAATCTTTTACAATACCTCCCTCTAAAATATCTATACTGTTGTGTTCCATTTTTATATGCCAACAAATGAAGTCCCATTTATAATTCCAGAACAATTTACGCAATGATACAAAATACCGACAATTTCATTTTTGTGGCTGGCGACAAGTTTTTAACATCTGAACACATGCCGGTAAAAATTAACTTTTTTCCACACGGGTAATTTTAAAATTTCCCAAAAAATCCTCTAGCATGTGTCATGGTTTGAGACATCATCGTTGTACATTTGTTAGCGAAACTGAAATTTTAAGGATATGAGGATAATCTTTTCGCCCGAATATTCAGGGATCGTTTACGTCAAACCGGCCGATGGCACCGATGTGCTGATGGACACTCTGGTGACAAACACCGTCGGACTAGTCAATATGTTGGAACTCAGGTTGGGACTGCATTACGAGGGTATTCCCGCTCAAGAGCGGGCCGCGCATTACTACGATGCGGTTTGCCGGTATATGGCCGCTCACCCCGACAACGTGCTGGCTGCATCGTTCAGAACATCGGGGCTTTCAACAGCCAAGGTAATGCTGGGCTGGCGCGATGAGTTGCGCAGTGCCAATTGGAATTTCGACGGTGCGGAAATCAGCGATCGTCTGGCAGTGCTAATCGGAGTTGAGGAGCACTTCCGCGAGATGGACAGAAACGATATGGCGTGTCAGATGCAAGCGGTTATTGATCGAATAAAGTTACAGAATCCCGATTTAAAGGATATTACTATCGAGTTGCCCGTTGCCAAAGATTTGCTGAAACCTATGACTAAGGCGCTTATCGAAATGCTCGAGGCTTGCGGCGCAAAGACCGAACCGATGGCACAGGCAAAAGCGGCAGGCAACAACTTGAGCAGGGTGCGCGAATTCATTGAATCGAAAAAGATCGGTGAAATCACGCTCGATAAAAACGACGACAGCCTGCAGATATGGAAGTTCGGCGACGACCGTCTGGCATGCGAATATCTGGCTTTCAATGATATGGACGATGTGGACGTGTGGATAAATGCCGACAACAAACAGATGGACAACTGGCTGATGCTTATGGAAAAGGCAAAGACAGGCAGTGTAACCGCCGGTTGCACGCCACAGTTGACCCAGCTTTTTGTGATGGGATTGGGAATGTTTGCCAGCCCGCTCAATGTGAGCATGCTCATTGAGTGGCTCAATATGCCGCTGCACCCTATCAACAAGCTTTTCAGGTCGGTTTTGGCTGGTACCATTGTGTCTAAAGGCGGCTACCGGAACGAGTTTTGCAAGGAGAAGATTAAGGAATATGTTGAGGGGAAATTCATCTATTTGGATGACAAGCAAAAGGCTCTTCCCAAAGAGGAACAAGAAAAGATTATTCAAAAAAAACGTGTGAAATGTCAGAAATATGCCGATTTGTTCCTGCCGCCAATTGACGCGCCACAAAGCATCGAAACCGCTAGAGTGCGACAGTTTGTGTCTGAATTGTCGTCGTGGGCAAGGCAGCGTGCCCATATGGAGGCGAACAAGTCCGACAATGAACAATGGGTAGAGCAGTTGCTGGCTGTGGCCGAAATGTGCGATACGTTCCATATTCTGCTGGGTACCGTATCGGCGGACACTATCGACTACAAGACAATCGACTCATGGATGAGCACCGTTTATGAAAAAGGCTGCTTTACCAACGCTGTGGCGGAAAAAGGCTGCCGCACAGTGGTTGACTCACCTGCCAAGATAGCTTCGGTAGCTAAAAAAACTGTTTGGATTGGAGTTGACGGAGATGCCAGCATCGGACAGGAATGCTCGTTCCTATATCCGTCGGAAAAGACTGAACTCGGAAAGAAGAATTATGTGCGGTTATGGGCCGAAGAAGCGGAGAACAGCTATCACGAGCAGATGATGTTGACGCCCTTGCGCCAAACAAGCGGGCAGTTGATTCTTGTTGTAAGAGAGCGAATTGGCGGCGAACCCACATTGAAGCACCCGCTCATTGTCAGGTTGGAGCGGCAAATCGGTAATATCGAAGATTTTGTGCGGTACCCGTCAGTCGGGGTGGAGTCGAGGCACAAGGTTGATATGGTTAAACCCGATGGTGAGGAAGGCATCAGTGCCGAGCTGAAGTTTGATTATGCCGATAAGATAAAGTGGCCCGACCATTTGAGCCCAACCGCCATCGACACTTTGGTTGAATATCCGTTCGACTATATGATGGAGCATCTGTTGGAAATTACCAACGCAGGCAAGGCGAAGATGGAGGATATAAAAAAGACTATGGGCAATGTGGCTCATGCCGTTATCGAGCGTCTGTTCGCACCCCGCAACGGAGCCCGCTATTCAAAACCCGATGAGATTGCCGCCCGTATCGACAGCGAGTATGAAGATATATATAATCAGGTACTTGAAGGTAAGGGCGCTTTGTTGCAATTGGTCGAAAACAAATTCAAGCAGAAGCTGCTCCACGAACAGATGCGCACATGTCTCAACATATTGTTGGAAATTTTGAAAGACAATGAGTTAAAGGTGACAGGCTGCGAACGCTTTGTGGAGGGACAGTTGAACCTTAATCTGCCAAAGGCTCTCGATGGGGATGGCAACGAGAAGAATTGCGACATGGTTGGATTCATCGACATGACTCTTGAAGACAAGGACGGCCATCCGGTGGTGTTCGACTTCAAGTGGACAACATGGGTGAAGGGCTATCGCTCCAAGTTGGCCGAAAACCGCAGTGTGCAGTTGGAACTGTACCGCTGGATGCTCGGCCGCGAGCAGAAGGACGAGGTGCGACGTGTGGCCTATTTCCTGATGCCCGAAGGCCTGCTGCTCAGTCAGGAGGAGTTTAAAGGCCGGCACTACACCCGAATTGAGCCAGAAAACCGCAACAACATTGTGGAGCAGTTGCGCCAATCGGCATTGTACCGGATGGAGCAGATAAAGAACGGAGTGGTGGAAACCACAGGGGCATACGACGACTTGCAGTATGTGAAAGACACCGAAACGCGCGGCTTGTTCCCGCTGAAACAGGATGAGAATGGCCAAAAGGAAGGAAATTTTTTCACAGTGTATGGACTCTTTAACAGATAGAATATGAAGAACGTAACATATATCAATGCTGGAGCCGGCAGCGGCAAAACCCACCGGCTGACCGAAACTCTTACCCAACTAATCAAGGAGAAGAAAGTCAAGCCCGACCAGGTGATACTGACCACTTTCACCACCAAGGCGGCTAACGAGTTCAAGGAGAAGGCCAAAGTGTTCCTTTTCGACGCCGGTTTGTACGACGAGGCCGTGCAACTCGACCACGCAATGATTGGCACTGTTCACAGCGTGTGTCAGAGGATGATTGGCAAATATTGGTTCAATATCGGTCTGTCGCCGAATATGGGCGTGATGGCAGAGGAGGACACCACCTTCTACATCTCGCAATCGCTTGCCGAACTGCCTACAGAAGAGGAACTTAAACTGCTGCGTGACTTTGCCAGATACTTCGATTTGCGTGAGAAAAACGGATACATCTCGAAAAAAACTATCAACTACGATTTCTGGCAGGAGCATCTGAAAAGTGTTATCGGTTATGCCACCAACTATGAGTTGGACGATTTTGCCAGGAGCGAGAAAGAGTCGCTGAACTTTGTCAGTCAGTTTGTTACGAACGACACCAACTTCAACTTCACCGATGGCGAGTTGAAGAATATTGTCGATGAGCAAGAGACTTTCCTTCGCGGATATAGGCAGAGCGGCGCCAACGATCAACGACTGGAGAAACTTAAACATGCTCGCCGCTCGCTTGACAAACCTACATTGGGCACGCTGGGAGAGATAAATTCAACTATTGGAACGCCCAAAGGTTACGGGCCGCTGGCCTCTGATTTCAAGAATCGCATGGCTTATATCTGGACCAGCAAGATGGTTTGCGACAAACAAAAGGCTTATATCAGTCTGCTTTTCAAACTCGCCTTGCGGTGGAAGGAGAATTTTGTGCAGTTCAAGCGCGAGAAAAACCTGCTCGACTACGACGATATGGAGAAATATATGCGCCTGCTGTTGCAGGATGACACCATAAAATCGGAGATTTCGCAATCGTTCCGTTACTTGTTTGTCGATGAGTTTCAGGACTCTTCGCCTATTCAGGTCAAAATTTTCGATGCGCTGTCCGACCTGATGGAACATTCATATTGGGTGGGCGACTACAAGCAGGCCATTTATGGTTTCCGAGGATCCGACATTGCCCTTACCAAGGCTGTTGTCGACCAGGTTTCCAAGAAAAAAGACGGTTGCGACACCGACACTCTTGGCAAGTCGTGGCGCTCACTGCCCGACATTGTGGATTTGAACAATGCCGTGTTCGAGAAGACATTTGCCGGTGTGCTTGAACAGAAAAACATACATCTCGACAAAACAAAAGAAAACGAAAACAATGAGGATTCGCTCCGATATTTTGTATCGAGAAATGATGAGGGTCTGGGCGTTGCCGACCATGTTCTGAAACTCTTGCACTTGGGAGCCAAACCCAATGAGATTGCCGTTCTGGCCCGCAACAACGATACGCTTGCAAAACTGGCGGTACAGCTGAAGCAGTTGAATATTCCAGCCAGCCGCGAGGATTGCCCGGTTACCGGTTCGGCTGTTTATCCTTTGGTGCAATCGCTGCTGCGCATTATCGACAACAGCAACGACACACTCTCGAAGGCGATTGTCGCCATATTGACGGAGAGAGATTATAACACACGGCAAATTATTGAGTCAAAGATTCTTATCGGTTCCGATGAATCTGTCGATTCCGAAGATTTTCTGGCCGATATTCCGCTTATCAGCCAGCTGCTGGCAATCCAATCGAACCTGAAACAGCAGTCGGTGGCATCGCTTGTCGAAAGCATGATTATCGAGCTGAACCTGTACGATGTTGTCAAAAGAATTCCAAAGAACGATTGCGACGACCCTGCGTTCTGCATTTCGTGCCTGCAGAAATTAATCGAGACCGCGCACGTTTACGAGGAGCACTGTGTCCAGATGAACCTGCCAGCCACCATCGACGGCTATATAGCTTATGTTGAGGCGGTTGCGCCTGTGGGCAACGGCAATCCCGATGGCGTGCAGCTGCATACTTACCACTCGTGCAAAGGGTTGCAGTGGAAGTACGTCATTCTGATGTCGTTCAACAAAAACGAGGGCGACCTGAAGAAGGCCGTCAACCGGGAGACATATGGCGTTCACGTCGTTCACAGTGTGGAGCCGACAATGGACAATCCTTATCCCGAAGTCTATATCAGACTAACACCATGGGTTTATGGCACTGCCGCAAAAGTGCCTGACGAGATTAGCGCGAGGATTGAGGAGTCGGATGGTTTCAAACTGGCTTACAAGGCTATGCTGGCCGAGGCCAACCGCTTGCTGTATGTGGGTATGACCCGCCCAGCCGATGTGCTTATTATCGCCATCGAATCAGATAGAAACTTCCTGCTATGGCCAAAAAACGTGGGCATGAACACCGTTTCTGACACGATACCCGAATCGGGCAGTTGGGATGTGTTTGGCACGGGCCACCATTTCAGCGATTTTTCCATAACAGAGAAGGAACTTGATATTCTCAAGCCTTTCGGCGATGTTGACGAAACACTCTCAATGGCTCTGAATATCGGTAAGCCGACATTCGGAAAACATGAGCCTCGCTTCATATCGCCTAGCGGCATCAGTTCTAAAGGTAATGTGGCTTCATATCACGATTTCGAGAAACGTATTCCGTTTGGCGAGCAGACTTCTGATATGGCCGTTGTGGGCAATTGCATCCACCAGATATTTGCCGGTATCGAGGAACCGGGCTCCGATAAGATTGACATGGCTACGATTATCGACAGTTATGGCCTTTCGGCAGTTCTTACCAACAAAGAGTCAATTGCTCGGGCATGGACTAATCTGTCTGATTATCTGACCTCGACATTCGGTGCCGCGGTTAAGACCTTCCACGAGCGCCCGTTCCGTATGGATCGCGATGGCCAGACAATTGTTGGCAGTATCGACCTTGTATGGCAAACCGCCAATGGTGACATTCTGATCGATTTCAAGACCTGTCCAATGGGCCTGCAAGCCATTCTCGATCCCGAATCGGACTATTATGCAGGCAAGTATGCGGGCCAGCTCGACGCCTATACCAATGCGCTCGTAGCCGCCGGCGAAAAGGTCATCAAACGTTACATCTACTATCCTGTAAGCGGATTGTTGGTGGAGATTGAGTAAAGGGAGGAGGAATGTGTAAGGTGTAGGGAGTAAAGAGTAAGGTGTTGGGGGGTGGGTGTTAGGTACTAGGCATTAGGCACTGGACACTAGGTGTTGGGTGTAGGGTGTATTGGGCACTGGGCACTAGGCACTAGGTGTTGGGGGGCTTGCTCATAACTCATGGCTCACAGCTCACAGCTCATAACTCGTGGCTCATAGCCCATAGCTCATAGCTCACAGCCCAT